>CAISJE010000202.1 GCA_903885635.1 uncultured bacterium | reverse complement strand
TTTTAAACGCCATATCTATATTCATCTCATCCTCCATAAAATTAAACAATACATCTGTATTCTTTAATTTTAAAAGAAATAAGCTTGATTATCATACTTTAGATAGGTTATTTTTATTCTATTTCGCAATATGTCTAATGATTTAATCAAAGATGAAAAAATACTAAATACTAATCCGAGATATAGAAATATCAGCAATTGGAACCAAGATTTAGCAATCAAAAATAAAATAGCCCAAGGGCTTGCAGGCGGAATAATAAAATCGTTAAAATAATTGTATTACAAAGAGTCAAACGCTTCTCTAAGCACGTATTCTTCAAAGGATTTTTTGTCGGCTGATTTTGAAAACATTAAATTATATTATCAAAGGATTGATTTTTCATTTGCATAAAACGCAAACTTTCAATTATACCAAAAACAGAATTGACTCACAAATAACCCTGCTGACCTGTTACTTTTCGGACTTGATTGTAAACAATTATAAATTAAATTCATAAAAATTTACAATAGGCTGAAATTCAATTATAATACTGAATAGAATAGAATAGAATAGAATAGAATAGAATAGAATAGAATTTTTGTATCACAAACCGTTTTTCGAATGTTTTTATAAAAATATGGGGATTTAAAAGAGGATATTTTATAATGGTTGAAAGAGTTGAAAAAGCCTATGAGTATAGTATCGACAAAAAGTCGCATGCAGTTAAATATACAGCAAAAAGCGGGGACAATGTGAGTTGCTTTTTGAAAGCATTTGCGAAAGAACAATATTACCAAAGTTCTGATAACAAAATTACTAATAAGGAATGGTCACAGGCACTGAACATTTTAAAAACCCGTCAAAAAATGACAAACATAAATACAATAGGATGTGGACAACAAATCACATTTTCTGAAGATTTAATAAAAGAAGTCATGTTAGCCATGGGGATGAGCCACGCAGAAAAACCCGAAGAAAAGAAATCTGAATCTTGGGAAGTTATTCAACAAAAATACAGAACAATTAATTCGTTGCCAAATGATAAAGATAAAGTTATCGAATGGCATAAAGAAACTATCCATACAGATAAAAGCAATTATGTTATTGTTAACAAAAAGGACTGTACTGCAAGGGTTTATTCAGCAGATGGCAAAGAATTAACTTCGTTTGAAGTCGGACTTGGGAAATTAAAGGGTGATGACTATTTGAAAAAAGATAGACAAATGACTAGCGCAGGTATATATACAATTGATTATAAAGGAAGCGGACGAGATGCTTATGCTCGCAAGTATGGGGAGAATATTTTTACTTTAAAAACAGATAAAGGAGCAAGTGGTGTTGCATTACACCAAATTCCCAATGGGAACAGCACTAGATACGCCAAAATGGGTAACGGAATACTTGATGACAATAGATATTCGAATGGATGTATTAATTTCACTAAAAATGATTTTGATAAGTTAGAAAAATATATCGGGATCAAAACAAAAGTCTATATATTACCTGAAGATAAAAACAACTCATTAATTGTGAAAAATGGACAGCTTAATTTAGTCCAAAATCAATTTACAGGACAAGTTCTTACTTCTTTAAAAAATAGCGATTCAAGAGCTATTCAGATTCGATTTAATAGTAATAAACACAAAAGCAATGAAACACAAAAATTTGTCAATACATTACAAAATAAAAAATCTGAATTAATGGTAAAATTAAATATAGATAATGATACTTATAATAATTTGGCAATATTATCACTTGGGATTGCAGGACAAGAAAGCAACTACGGAGAAAGTTTAAAATACAAAGCAAAAGAAAATTTCCCTGAACTTATATCTTTTATAAAAAACATTACCGGCAATAAATCTTGCAATTCAAAAGGATTAACACAAATAAAAATAAATTCTTATACAGACCCTGAAGTAAGGAAAATACTTACAGAATATAAAATTGATAAAAACAATTTAACTATTCCTGAAAATTCAGCCATAGCAACTATGATAGTGTTAGCAAGTATGTACAAGAATGAGTTGCCAAAACTAGCACCTTATATGGCAAAATTAAATATTGGTAAAATGGATGCAATGCTTTATTTATGGAATGGCAAAAAAAAGGAAATAACCAAAGAGACCGCCACTCCAAGTCAAAATAAGTACATAACTAATGTTAAAAAATACGCTTATAACAATTTTAATATGACACAAGCTTAAATATTATAGATTATAAAATTTTCTTTATAACTTATCAAACGCTTCTCTCAGCACGTATTCTTCAAAGGATTTTTTATCCGCTGATTTTGATTTTGAATCGTTTACCATTATACAAAATGCGTAACTTTTTCCGCTTTTTGTGGTTAAATATCCCGCAATAGAACTTATATTGGACAAAGTTCCTGTTTTTGCTCTTATTTTATCCTTAAAATACAACATTCTGTCAGTTAAAGTTCCTTCTCCGGGAGTGGCCATATGAATTTTAAAATCATCAAAATTCTTTTCTTGAGAGGCTTTTAAAAGCACTTCTGTTATAAAATCGGAGCTAATAAGATTGTTTTTCGAAACCCCGCTTCCGTCAACTATTCTTATGTTATCCGTATTAATTCCCTGTTTTTTGTAATAATCATTCAACATTTCAGTTGATGCCGATGCCGAACCAGTTTCGTTTGTGTATTTGCCGCCCGCAAGTTTAAAAACGGTTTCTGCCACCATGTTGTTACTCTTTTTAAGAATATCATCCATTGCCAACGAAAGTGGATGTTTAGTTTCTGCTATCATATAGGTATTTTTAGGTAGTTTTAGTCTATTAAAATCCCCGTAATACTCGACTTTCTGTTTTCTTAAAATATCTTCTAATCGGAGAATAAAATATCGTCTCGGATAATTTATCGGAATATCTATATTTAGTTCGTAAGATACTGTTCCGTCAGCATTGATTACATCAGGTGAAATATAGTTTTTTCGTTCTAACTTCACATCAGTTTTTTCTGCGGTAATAATATTATTAATAAACGCCGTTGGATAAAATACAGTGGTCGTAATCTCCGCAGGTGCCCCGATTACGGCAGGACAAATGTTTACAGTAATAAGGTTTTTATCCATATTATAAGAGCCGAATTTGGAGGTTGATGGATTCAGGTCATCATCCCATTGCCATCCCTCGCCCCATTCATTGCTGTCAAGGATTGAATCGTCAATGTATATAGCTTTTGTCGTATATATTTTGTAATTGCTAAGATTTTTTATTAGGTCTTTTAAGTCCCTTGTCGTAAAATAAGGGTCGGCACCCAGTTTTATATATAAATTATTTTCGCCATTTTTATAAAGTTGCGTTTTAAACTCATAATCTTTTCCCAACGTATCTAACGATGGTAATAAAGTTACAATTTTTTGAATGGATGCGGGCGTCATAGGAGCAGTTGGATTCAATTCAAAAGCTTTTTTTCCTGTCGAAAGTTCCTTGAAAGAGACTGAAATCAAGGCACTGTTGGAAATATCCGCTTTTTTAATCGCAGCTGCAATCGGATTTTCAAAAGGTCTTGCGCTCGCAACTCCCATAAATCCCGTTAATATAAAAAATACAATTAATAATCTTAACGCTCTTTTCATGTTTTTAATTGTACCTCATAAGCATTATGAATATCAAGAAGGACTGAGCATTTTTTCCTAAATTCGTACATTTCTTCAAATTTAATTTCCGCAAACATAGCCCCCTCGCCGCTTTTTATCTCAGAAATCACTTCGCCGTTATGGTCGATTATTCTTGAATGCCCCAAATTGTACTCATCACCTTTAATCAAGCCTGATTGAGTTAATGCGACCATAAATGTCTGGTTTTCAACCGCACGAGCCTTTGTTAAAACCTCCCAATGAACTGCCCTTTTCATAGGCCAAGCCGCCATATTCACAAGTAAATCAGCTCCCGCTTTTCGATATGCGCGATAAATTTCAGGAAATCTTATATCATAACAAAGAGTTAATCCTATTTTAACGCCCTCTAACTCCACTATCACGGGGCTTCGCCCCGCCTCAACGAATTTTCCTTCATCACAACCGTAATAAGAAAACAAATGCATCTTATCGTAAGTCGCAACTAATTCGCCATCTCTGTCGAGTATCGGACAAGTATTAAAATATTTATTTCCACGCTTTGTAATGAAACTACCGCCAATAATGTTCACATTATATGTTTGAGCGATTTCTGAGAGAAACTCGAATGTTTCTCCGTTTTCTAAATCTTCCGAAGAATTTTCAAATTCGCTTGGACTCCAGCCAACATTCCAAACTTCAGGCAGAATTATAATATCCGTGCCTTTTTTTATATTCTTATGGATTAAATCCATAACTTTATGGAAATTCGCCTCTTTGTCCCCAAGAACAGAAGCCATTTGTATTGATAATATTTTTAAACTTTTTTCTTCCATAGTCTGAACTTATGCACTTCCTTATAAATTTCGGGAGCTTTTTTTTCAAGCTCGTTTAAAGAGTTTTGTAATTGAATTCTAGCAGCTTCATCTTGTTCATCCGTATTATCAGGATTTACATAAATAGGCTCCCCATATAGGTTTAACAACCTTGTGTAGAAAAAAGGATATCTGAAACTATCCCAAGACGGAAGTTTTAGAAAACTTTTGTCTTCTGAATACCAATATAGCGGAACAATCGGCGCGCCTGACATTTTGGCGATTTTTACGACGCCGTTTTTAGCCTGATAAGCTGGGCCCGAAGGTCCATCCACCATCATCGCAACGCATTCGTCTTGTTTTAGCCTGTCTATAAGCTGCATTGTCGCTTCCACGCTGCCTTTTTTGCCTTTTGAGCCCCTAACGACCTTAAATCCCCATTTTACAACAGTTCTTGCAATGATTTCGCCATCAACAGAGCGGCTGATAAGGACATTTAAATTTGTTTTGTCCTTAATCCCATGGATACAGCATTGATGAGCATGCCACATTGCGTAGATACAAGGCTTGATTTCAGGATTGTTTACTTCTTTAATCCTTGTAAACGGCTCTTGTATTCTAAACGCGATATAAACCAGCTTAGCTAAAAAATTTAGTTGTTTCTCTCCCGATATTTTCATAAGATAATTTTAGCACAAAATAATACTATTGACAAAAGAGTTCAAACAGGTTATAATGTAAGTATAATTTAACTTAGGTGTTTCTCCCTGCTTTTGCATAGTTCCCTAAGTTTTTGATTTTTAATGGCTTTTATTTATTTTTCTCCAATATTCATGAAAGTTACTTATTTCAAGTAAGTGTTGGCCTGTTTCCATGGACATATAAAATAAAACTTCCTCTATTTCTGAATAACAGTTGCTTAAATCTTGTAAATTTTTAAGAATGGGCTCGTGATGGAATATTCTATTTCTTAAATTTAAGATGGATTTTAATTTTAACGAAACTTTATTAATCCGTTTGTGTCGTTTAGCATTGGGATTTTTTTGTGCAATAAGACTATCATAATATGGGAAAACATCATCAAAGATAGTAGGTTTTTTCATCCAAATATTTGGACTATATCTTCTAGGATTACATAAATTAACCCAAAAACCAAAATTTAAATCAGCAATTAATTTGCCCATTGTAGGAGTAGGAATAGTTCTAGTCCCGTCACTTTTAAAAATAGGTTTTGTTATTCTTTGTTTCGCTTCCTGCAAAAGACTGTATTCAAATGGTAGGAGAATGGTTGGCGTAGAGGCGCTTAATTCTTCTAATAGCCAATCTACTTTAATATTTTTGTTAATTGCATTATTAATATGATTTCTTAGCGTAATTTCCAATAAAGCTATAGCCGGATAAAAACTTTCTGCTATTTTTATATTTTTTAAGTATCTTATTAACAAAATTTCAAGAGAATCATTAGAATTAATTTTGAATGAGTCTAAACGTTCAGAACTTAAATCATTTTTTAAGTCGCTATCATTTATATTTAACATATTTTCACCATCTAATATGTTCATGTATAAATTTTAGCACAAAAAACGAGGGGCTTAAACCCCTCGTTTTAAATATTTATAATACTTAATTATAACTTGCTTGCAACTAACAAAGTAGTTTCAGCTAAACGAGTCGAATAACCCATTTCGTTATCGTACCAAGATACGATTTTAACCATATTATCGCCGATAACCATTGTTAACGCAGCATCAACTGTTGATGATTGAGAAGAACCGATGAAATCTGTAGAAACCAGTGGAGCTTCTTCAAATACAAGGATTTTTCCGTCAGCAGCAGCTTTCAAAGCTTCATTAACTGATTCTTTAGTTACAGGTTTTTCTGTTTCAAATACAACGTCAACAACTGAAACGTCAGGAGTCGGAACTCTCATTGCAAAACCGTTCAATTTACCTTTTAGTTCAGGAAGAACCAAAGAAACAGCTGCCGCAGCCCCTGTAGTTGTAGGAACGATATTTAAAGCACCGGCTCTTGCTCTACGTGGATCAGAATGTCCAGCATCAAGAAGTCTTTGGTCGCCTGTGTATGAGTGAACTGTTGTCATCAAACCTTTAACAACCCCGAATTTTTCAAGAACAACTTTAGCAACAGGTGCCAAGCAGTTTGTTGTGCAAGATGCCATTGATATTACGTTGTGAACATTTGAATCATATTTTTCTTCATTTACACCTAAAACAATTGTGATATCTTCGTTTTTAGCAGGTGCAGAGATAATAACTTTTTTAGCCCCTGCTGTAATGTGAGCTTTTGCTTTTTCAGCGTCTGTGTAGAAGCCGGTTGACTCGATTACAACATCAACGCCTAATTTTGCCCAAGGTAAAACTGCAGGATCCTTTTCAGCGAAAAACAAGATTTTTTTGCCGTTAATTAGCAAACCGTCTTCAGCAACTTCAACTGTTCCGTCAAATCTCCCCATTACTGAGTCATATTTGAAAATATGTGCTGCATCTTTAAGTTTTAAGCCGGGGTCGTTAATTGCGACATAGTCCACTTTATCGTAGATACCTTCTTTGATTGCTGCTCTTAGTGTGTTACGGCCAATTCTTCCAAAGCCGTTAATTGCTATTTTTTTCTTACTCATTCCGCATACTCCTTCTATTTAAATTACGGTCTATAAACATGTAGTTTATACCTCAAACAAAAAAGACAATCAAGCTTTTTATTTGAAGAAAAGTTTGAAACTATTAGTTCTTTCCCTTTTTATCGCTACGTTCCCTTAATGCAATTCTAATCGGGGTTCCAAAGAAACCGAAAGCTTCACGAAGCTTCTTTTCCATGTATCTTTTGTAATGGTCTTTCATCAAATCGCCGTTGTTCGTAAACATTACAAATGTCGGCGGTTGTGTGTTGATTTGAGTTGAATAAAGGATTTTAAGCCGTTTATTTTTAACGGTAGAAGGCGGATTCATTGCATACGCATCATTGATAATTTTGTTCAAAAGTCCTGTTGAAACGCGCTTGATGCACTGCTCATAAACCTCCATTGATTTGTCGAAAATTTGGTTAAGCCTTTGTTTTGTAACAGCACTTATATAAATTTTTGGCGCATATTCTAAAAACGGAACGTCTTTTGAGATTTGTTTTTCAAATTTATTCATAGTGTTTGTTTCTTTGTCAACCAAATCCCATTTATTTACCGCAATAATAATCCCTTTTCCTGCTTCTGTTATCAATGCAGAAATCTTTTTATCCTGATCAGAAATTCCTTCCGTTGCATCAATGACTAACACTGCCACGTCACACTCTCTGATTGAGCGAATTGCCCTATCAACGGCGAATTTCTCTACACCCCAGTCAACTTTGGCTCTTTTTCTAATTCCTGCGGTGTCAATTATGACAAAATCCTTTTGTTTGTAGCTGATTTTTGAATCGATACTATCTCTTGTGGTGCCTGAAACGTCTGAAACAATTACTCTTTCTTCGTTTAAAAGCGCGTTGATAATAGAAGATTTACCTGCGTTTGGTCTGCCCACAATCGCTATTTTAATTGTATTTTCGTCGGTTATTTCATCTTCTGCCTCGAAATCCTTAGTTAAAACATCTAACAAATCACCGACTCCGCCGCTTCCGTGCAAAGCTGAAATCGCCATAGGTTCTCCGATTGCAAGTGAATAAAAATCGGAAAGCATCGGCATTGCATGAATTGAATCAATTTTATTAACAACAAGGAAAATTTCTTTTTTTGATTTTCTTAAAATATTTGCAATATCTTCATCTACAGGATGAACGCCGTCTTTACCGTCAACAAGGAAAATTATTTTATCTGCTTCATCACAAGCGATTTGGGCTTGGTCAAAAATAGAAAGCATAATTTCATCTTCATCACCCGGAATTATTCCACCTGTGTCGATTACCGTGAAATATTTATGTTGCCATTCGATGTCAAAATAAATCCTGTCGCGGGTAACACCCGGCATATCGTCGACTATTGACTGTCTTGCACCCACTAAACGATTAACGAACGTGGATTTCCCCACATTCGGACGTCCTACTATTGCTATTATCGGCTTTTTATTTTTCACTTTTTACTCGTTTCTCATTAATTTAATGACGGTGGGTTAGGGAACCCACCCTACTGTTTACTGTTTACTATTTTTATTGTATCATGGATATAGATTTCCAAGCAAAACAGATGCGAGGGTACAGCGAAACAATCGAGGGTCAGCGAAACCAAACCCGAGTGCAACAAGGCTAGTAAGCCGATAATTCGAAAAAGTAAAGTAGTAATTTGAAAAAGCAAGTAAAGGCGCCAATAAAACAATTAGGTGTAATGGTGAAAAAAAATGGAGCAATTAAGAATAGCAATTCCGAATAAAGGACGATTATCAGAAAAAATATACGCATTATTAAGCGATGCGGGACTTAATTTCCCGTCAAAAAGCGAAAGAACGCTTCAAGTTACCACACGCGACGGAAAATATTCCCTGATTTTTGTAAGGACTCAGGATATTCCAAAATTTGTTGAAGATGAAGTTGCCGATATCGGGTTTACTGGATTTGATATTGTTACAGAAACAAAAGCTGATGTCGATAAAATTATGGATTTGGATTTTGGACAATGTGATATGATTGTTGCGGTCAAGGAAGAAGATGACGTTACATGCTCAAAGGATTTACCAACAGAAATCAAGGTTGCGACGTCTTTTCCCAATATTGCAAAGGATTATTTTGACAGTATCGGCAAAAATGCAAAAATCATTGAGGTTTCAGGTGCAACAGAGATTACGCCTCGATTGGGGCTGTCAAATGTTGTTGTCGATATAACTTCATCAGGCTCAACCCTAAAATCTAATAAACTAAAAATTATCGACAAAATTTTCAGCTCCTCTGCCGTAATAATCGCAAGAAAAAGGTTGTCGGAGACTCAAAGACAAAATACGCAAAACCTTTTAAGAGCCTTGAACTCTGTAATTGACGCACGCGAAAAAAAATATTTAATGGGGCATGTGCCAAAAGCGGCACTTGAGGACATTAAAGCGTTCTTGCCAGGGCTTTCTTCGCCGACCGTAATGACGCTCATGGATGATGATGAACATGTTGTAATCCACGTTGTCGTTGATGCGGACAAAGTTTATGACAGTATTCAACATCTCAAATCTCTTGGCGGACAAGGGATTTTGATAATGACTGTCGATCAAATGGTTAAGTAGGTGAATGGTAAACGGTGAATGGTAAACGGTGAAGGGTGAAGGGTGAAGGGTGAATGGTAAACGGTGAACGGTAAACGGCGGCAACAAGCCCGAGGTTGTTAAAGTAGGGTGGGTTCCCTAACCCACCGACAACAAGCCCGAAACGAAGCAAAAAGGGAAAAGCAAGAAGTAAAAAGTGAGCAAGAACTTTTAAACTATTCGACTTTTCAACTTCTCACCCAATAAAGGTATAAACAATGACAACAAATCTTGAAAAATTAATTGAAATAGTAAAAATATTGCGTTCTAAAAACGGATGCCAATGGGACAGGGAGCAGACCCACAGCTCATTGAAGCCTAATATGCTTGAAGAAGCTTACGAGGCTGTGGATGCTATTGACAGTGGCGATATGAAGCATCTGAAAGAAGAATTGGGCGATGTTTTGTTGCAGGTCGTTCTTCACTCTCAAATCGCAGATGAAGAAAATGCTTTTAATATTGAAGATGTGGCACTTGAGATTAAAGAAAAATTAATTCGAAGACATCCGCATGTTTTTGCTGATGTTGAAGTCAATTCAACCCAAGATATTTTAAACAATTGGGAACAGATTAAACAGGAAGAAAAAAGTCACAGAACTTCTATTATGGACGGTATTTCGCGTAGTCAGTCGGCGTTAATGTCGGCACAAAAAATCAGCAAAAAGGTTGTTAAGGTCGGGTTTGAATGGGACTGCGAAAAAACTTTGTATGATTGTGTTTTTTCTGAAATTAAAGAATTTCAAGAGGCTTGTAAAACTTCTAATTCTGAACATATTGAAGAAGAGATGGGCGACATTCTTTTTTCCATTGTAAATCTCGCTCGCTGGAACAAGCTTGATGCCGAGCAGGCACTTCTAAAAGCCAACAAAAAATTTATTAAACGATTTAAACAGATGGAAAAATTGGCGACCAAGCCCTTGGAAGAATATTCTTTTAAAGAATTTGACGAATTATGGACTCAGGCAAAGAACTTCATTTTGCAAGGTGTTTAAGGCATCTTTAAATTGTTAGATTGTTCATCTGCGCTTTTATTTTTGTTAATTTTTTCGGTTATAAAAATATTTAACTTAGGGATAAATATACCGATTGTGCTCAATGTAACAGCAAAACCGATAATTGTCGGAAGAGTCTTTAAAAAAGCCACTTGTTCAAGTACCTTATTGCCTGAATTACTAAACGCCTTTTGAATAGATTGCTTCAACGCTTTATTGTTTGATAGTTCTTCCATAAATTTCAAATTATCATCGCTGAAACCGACTAGTTTATTTTTTATATCATCGCCCAAGAACGAATATATTTTCTTCAAGTTACCTTTAAAATCAACCAATCGTTGAGAAAATCCGTCAAATCCTACGGCAAGTTTATCGTCATATTTATACCAATCTTGTAATTGACTACTGCTTGCTACCTGTTTTTCTTCGGTAATAATAGCAAATCCTGTATGTTTTTGGATTTGTTTAGCCGCCCAATTTTTGATAACAGGAACCCCCTGAGCAGCTATAACAATCGTTGGAATATCCCTTGTAAGCGTTTCTCTTCGCTCGTTTTCATCTCTGGAGGTAACCAATCTACCACCAAGCAAAAATGCAAACGCATTAGCAATAAAAAGCCCTCTTGTGAAATTTCCGCTACGTCCTAATTGGAAAAAATCCTTTATAATATTTGGCTTGCCTGAAAAAGCAACATTTTCCCTGACTTTTTGCGGTCTACTATTTACGATTGGAACAACATTATGAACTTTCATTTGCTCCTCCTTTCGCTAAACCTTCTGCTTTTGCACGTTTCGCACTTTCCATTGCAGGAGAAATATTTCCTTGTTGGTACAGCTTAGGTAAATACAACAAAAATGCACCAACAGCAAAGAAACCCGTAATCGCAGTTGCCAATTTTATGTTCGCCCGACTTGTTTGAATCCTTTTTAAAACATTTGTTGCTTCTTCTTTAAAATGACTCACAGCATTTGCCGCAAAATTATATTTGGTAAGCTTTGAGAGTGCATCCTTAGAGTAATTATGAAAATCTTCAAACAGTTCTCGTGCGTTTATACCATTTTTCGTCAAGTTAATACTTTTTGTATCGCCAGGTGCTTTTAATTTATTTGAATTATTAATAAGAACAATATGGTTTTCAAATTCAGTTGCGGCCTCTGCAAAAGAATCAGGCTCCTGCTTTAATTTCATTACGCCTTTAAACCACTGAACCACGGCCGATTTTGGCTCTGTTTTTGCAGATTTATTGAGTAACTCGCTGAACTTAGCTTTTAAACTTTCTCTATTATCTAATTCAATCCCCTCAAAGGCTTGTTCAAATAATTTATTCGCAAGACTCTTATTCAAATAGTCTTTGTTGGTCAGTAAATTAACATCCTTAAGCTCATTAACAACTTGCCCCATATTATTTGTCAACGCACCTAACACATCTTTTGACATGTGCGATGCAGGTGCGTATTTTTGATAAAAAGATAAAATCCCCATCGGAATCAAAAACATACTCGGGCCCGATGCCAACTCACGTCCTGCTTCTTCTATTCCTGATTTATAGTTGACTTCTCCTGTTTTTTCCCTATCTCGACCAAGCCCGATTAATACTCGAGGAAGAATCATACTAAAGAAGTCCACGACCAAAAACTCGGCGAAAAACCCCCTGCTTTCAACAGCATCAAAAAAACGTGCAAGCCCTGATTTAAAAGAACCAAAAGAAACATTATGACCTGAAGCAGGATTTTTTGAACTTTCCTGTAATGCCGGTAACTTATTATTTTTAGGGTAATTTGTAGTATAATTTGCTTTAAAAGCCGGAATTATTTTCATTTTACTTTACGTTTAACCTTCTCCACTGTTTTGTCTACAATATTTGAGTCAATTTACAACTAAGGACTCATTTAACACTTCATAACTATATAAAAGAAATTTAAAAATGATTAATTGCTATTTTTTTCATTTTCATTTACTAATTTTTACAATTGTAGCAAAAAATAACAAGTGTACTTAGTATACTTATTCCCGAAGCATTAATCAACCCTTTAGTTTCATTATTTAAATATTTGTTTACATTTATTACTATCCACAGGGAGGAGGGAATGATAAATGAGGGTATAATATATATTTTAGAATTATTTCACATCCTCTTTATTCAATTCATTCTTATAATTTTCATTTTTAGGGCAAACTTTTATATTCGGATTAGCTTTAACATATTTTTTATTTATCAATTCATCGGGTAAAAATTGTTGATATTTCTCGGGATTAGCGTGCGAATAAACGTAATCGGTCCCGAAACCGTATTTTGAGGCATCTTTGTAATGAGCATCTCTCAAATGATTTGGTGGAGGATAATCCAAACCGTTTTGGATATCTGACAGTGCCGAATCAATCGCGCAAATAGCGGCGTTTGATTTTGGAGCTTTGGCTATATAGATCACTGCCTGTGCAAGCGGGATTCTGCCTTCCGGCAAGCCTAAGAGTTCAACTGCGTTATAGGCGTTTATTGCAACGCTAAGAGCGTTTGTGTCTGCGTTTCCGACATCTTCCGAGGCGGTTACAACAAGTCTTCTGGCAATAAATCTAGGGTCTTCGCCTGCTTCAATCATTTTTGCAAGGTAATAAATAGCGGCATCTGAATCATTTCCTCTCAAGCTTTTTTGAAAAGCGGAAGCGCAATCGTAATGCTCCTGTCTTGAGTATCTTGTATTTCTTTTTTGAGAAATATTTTCCAAAATCTCCAAACTCAACCTTCTTTGATTTTCCATTAAATCACTTGCAAAATAAGCATTTTCTACCAGATTTAAGGCGGTTCTTGCATCACCTCTGGCATGGTTTGTAATAAATTCGATAACATTTTCGTCAAATTCGATTTTCTGATAATTTTCTTGCAGGTAAGTAAATCCTTTTAGTGTAATATTTTTTATACTTTCGTCGTTTAATGAATTAAGCCTAATAACCTGAACGCGAGAAAGTAGTGCGGGAATTACCTGAAAAGAAGGGTTTTCGGTAGTTGAGCCGACTAAAAAGATTGTTCCGTTTTCTAAATGCGGCAAAAGTGCGTCCTGCTGGATTTTTGAATACCTGTGAATTTCGTCGATAAACAGAATTGTTTTCACTCCGCTTCTAAGCGCCATTTTTGCAGCTTCAACCGACTCTTTAATTTCTTTTACGCCTGAAGTTACGGCAGAAATCTCAATAAAGTGGCTTTTGGATTGAAGTGCGATTAATCTTGCCAGCGTGGTTTTTCCGCATCCGGGGGTTCCCCATAGGATAAGTGAAAAAAGTCTGTTGGTTTTTAACAAATTCAGCAACGGACTATTTTTAGAAATAACATTACTTTGTCCCAAAAAATCCTCCAAGGTTTTCGGACGCAACAATTCCGCAAGCGGAATTTGTTTATTTTGGTTTTCCAGTTCAGTAAATAAATTATTCATAATACAATTGTAACATGATGTCTGTTCATAATTGTAAATATTAATTACAAAACATGAAAAAATCGACAATTTTTAACATTCACGAGGTTTTAGGACGTAGGTGGATAAACTATGACTTTAAACATTGATCAAAATACAAATAAAACTCAAAAAGCAACATCTTTTAAAGGTGGAGCTGCAAAGCTCTACACTATAAAAAATGAAAAAGTCCAAAAATATATTGAAAAGGCGGGAAATTTTTCCACTCCCGCCAACAGATTTTTAATTGGAGCAACCGCTTTAAGCATACAACCTTGGATGGATTTCAATAACAAAGACGTTGATGAAGAAACTCGCAAAATGTCTGCCCTTAGAACAGTTGCAAAAATTGTTGTGGGGACTACCACTGGTATATTGACTCGCATAGTATGTATAAGATTGATGAAAAATTTTACCCGCACAATGGATGAATTTGAAAAAACAGGCAAAAAAGCCACTAAATGGGACACATTCCTAATCCCTACAAATATACCTTACGAGAAATTTTCAGGAGCCGAAAGATTATTGAAAAAACATAGAAATGCTCTGGGTTCATTTGTTGCAATAGCAGTAATGTTATTGACAGATGCACCGTTAACAAAATTATTAACTAATTTTATTAACGGTAAAAGAAAAGAAATCGAACTGAAAAAAACTGCTAAAAAGGAGGTAAATAATGACTAAACCTCTTTTTATAGAAAAAATTGCAAATACAGTTTACAAAGAATTTGCAGGAAAACCGGGGAAATTTCTACTGATTGTGGGAACAATAGGTTGGACTGCATCTGCAATAAGCCAAACAATTGCTATCATATTGAATGATAAAATTCCTACGGTTCAAAAGAAATTTTTAATCCCTCAAGAATTGGCTGATGCTGCCGTTAATATTGCCGCATTTTTTGCTTTGACGAGAAGTTTTACAAAATTCGGTGAAAAATTTGTCAAATCAGGAAGACTTGCAACGCCTAAAATCAGAGAGTTTTTGGCTAAATATAAATTAGATGCAAATATAGGTCAAAAAGATTTTAATATTTTAAAAACTCCTCAATTGAACGAATTACATAAAGATTTTGATAAAGGTTTCAGTAAAGCATATTACAATCTTGCCGATGGCGTGAGCTTTATTTCAAGTACAATTGGTTCGGTTATTTCTTGCAACATAATAACCCCCATTCTGAGAAACAAATTCGCTTCACACCGTCAAAAAGCCTACCTTGCAGAGGAAAAAGAAAAACGTGACACAATGATTCCTGCACCGATTGTATTACCTGCTCAAAATAGATTCGGGATAGAAGATTATAAAAAACAAGCGAGCTTGAACGCACCTAAAGTCAATACAAGCGGGGTAATGAAAGTTTAAGCACTTTGGTAACTAATCACCAGAAAGCAAGTAAAGTCAAAATTCTTCCTCACAGTTGCGTCATTGCGAGACATTCAACGGCGAAGGTGACAAAAATCTCCCACCGAAGCAATCTTTCCCGTATCTTGAGGGAGATTGCTTCGTTCCCTCAATTATTTTCTACCTAAGAACCCCTCGTCTCGTACTGTATAGTAATTTAAGTTGACAACAACAATGAAATATGGTATAATAATAGCGGAGGTGAAATTATGGCATATTCTTTGGACTTGAGAAAAAAGGTAATAGATTACAGAAAAACACACACTTTAGAGGAAACCTATTTAACT
>CAISJE010000201.1 GCA_903885635.1 uncultured bacterium | reverse complement strand
ATTGTATTTAAGATATTAAAAGAAGATTAACAAAACACAGCAGGGGAAACCCTAAATATTTCCCCTGCTGTGTTTTTTGTTAATTTTTATTAAAAAGTGCTAGAAATATCTCTTCTAAGGCTCGCAAACTCGCCAAGAAGAAGAGCTGTCGCAAGGGGCGAGGGGGAAACGCTTGTAGTGATTGGTTTTAAGCCTTTTTAAGTTATTAATCCCGAAAAATTTATATGTTTTTGCCCTGATAATCATTATAAGCAACCTTGACATTTTGGATATTATTAGATAATATTAGATATTATTAGATAACATTAGGTAGTATTGTATATGATTAGCTCAAACGATTTTAAAATAACCTCGCAAATGCTAAACATAATCTCTGAGATTGATGAGTTTAAAGGTACTTGGAGAGTCTTAGGAACA
Source organism: uncultured bacterium (assembly GCA_903885635.1). Lineage (GTDB taxonomy): Bacteria > Cyanobacteriota > Vampirovibrionia > Gastranaerophilales > Gastranaerophilaceae > CAIPUE01. Next base: position 1,294 of record CAISJE010000201.1, on the reverse strand, counting down.
ATTTCCCCTGAAGTTTTGGATAGCTTAAAGAAGATTGCCACAATAGAAAGCGTTGGCTCTTCTAATCGTATTGAAGGAAACAAGCTATCGGACAAGCAGGTTGAAGAACTGTTGTCACGTATCAACAAGAAATCTTTTACTTCTCGCGATGAAGAAGAGGTTGCAGGTTACGCAGATGTGATGAATTTGATTTTTGACGATTATGAAGTTATTCCGCTTAGTGAGAACTATATAAAACAGCTACATGGAATTCTGCTCAGCTACTCAAGGAAGGACATAAAGCACAAAGGCGAATACAAAAAATTAGAAAATAGTGTTGCCGCTTATGACGCGGAAGGAAAAGAAATAGGTATAGTCTTTGAAACTGCAAGTCCTTTTGATACTCCTAGAAAAATGGAAGAACTGGTTGAGTGGACTAGAAAAAACATTGAAGACAGATTTCATCATCCGTTGATCATTATAGGGGCATTTATAGTTAGTTTTCTTGCTATCCACCCATTTCAGGATGGGAACGGTAGGTTATCGAGAGCATTAACGTGTCTGCTACTGCTTAAAACAGGTTATGCCCACGTTCCTTACAGTTCAATAGAAGCGATTATAGAAGATAACAAAGAAGGTTACTACAGAGCTTTAAGGCAAACGCAAATAACACTTAATAAAGAATCTGCCAACTATGAACCTTGGCTTATGTTTTTCTTGAAGACATTGCAGAAACAAAAAATAAGACTTGAATACAAATTGAGCAAAGATGTTACAAGTAAATTATCACTGCCTGAATTGTCCACACAAATTTTAGACCTATTTGAACAAAAAGATAGAGTTACCGTTGCCGATATAGTAGATACAACGGGTGCTAATATTAACACGGTAAAAAAACACGTAGCCAATCTTGTCGTCAATGGTTATTTAGCAAAACACGGTACTACTCGAGGTGTTTGGTACACTAAGAAACAGTAATTATATGAGAATACACTACCTGAGGGTTATTTTGCGCAAATAAGAATCCTCTAAATAGAACGTCCCGACTTTTTTTGCATTGCTCAGAGTAAAATCGAAGCATTATGCCGCTTTGGGGGTGTTTGAGCTTGTTGAAATTCGCCAGCATAGCAGCTCAGGAGAGCTAAGAAGGTCATCTAAACATCCCTCGGCAAAATGTATAGCAATTTAAGTTGACAACAACAATGAAATATGGTATAATAATAGCGGAGGTGAAATTATGGCATATTCTTTGGACTTGAGAAAAAAGGTAATAGATTACAGAAAAACACACACTTTAGAGGAAACCTATTTAACT
>CAISJE010000200.1 GCA_903885635.1 uncultured bacterium | reverse complement strand
CCGCAAATAAAAGGACATGTCAAAATGATTAAGAAGTTTTAAACGCCTTTCAGCAAATCATTGATGTCAATATTTAAGCTACGTGCAATATCAACAATTTTTAGAACTGTAGAATGCATGCGGGCAGTTTCAATCATACTAATTGAATTTCTTGACGTGTCAATTAATTCGGCTAGTTGCTCCTGCGAAAGTCTTTTTCGTACTCGCTCAGCCTTAATATTCAATCCCAAATTAATAAGTCTGTTATGTGTCTCCATAGTAGTTATTTTAATTTATTGACAAATATTAGTAAATAATATATGATTATCCTTAAGACAAGTATATGTATCATTAAGTAAGACATAGGAGGATTTCTATGAATATCCATAAATTAGCTTTTACGATTGCCGAAGTTTTAATTACATTAGGTATAATAGGCGTAGTTGCGGCAATGACTATTCCGGGGCTGATAACCAATTATCAAAAACAGGTAACAGTAGAACAACTCAAAAAAACATATTCCGAAATATCTCAAGTCATAAAACGCTCCGAGGTCGACAACGGACCTGTTGAGAGTTGGGACTTTGCTCCGACAACTTGGGATGTTGCACATACCCAAACTTTTTTTAATACGTACTTAAAACCATATATGGTGGATCCAATTTTCTGCTCCACGGGTAATTCAAATCCTTGCAGTTCCGCTGCAATTAGTTGGCAGGGGTTAAACTATACGCTTAGAAATGGAAGCGGGTTTGCAATAGTTCTTGCTATGGGTGGTGCAGGAATAGTAATCGATATAAATGGTATTCAAAAGCCAAATGCTTGGGGCAAAGATTCATTTTATTTTGGCATGGACCCAACAAATGGATTTTATCCTGTGTATTACACAAAAGGCATGACTAGAGCTCAGCTACTTGACACATGTAAGCCTACTATGAGGGATGGATGTGCAGCGCTGATAATGTTTGACGGATGGAAAATAGCCGACGATTATCCTTGGTAATTGTTGAGGCTGCGGAAAAATTGGAAATTTTTATTCCGTGTCCTCGTTAGTAACCTCCATTATTATGCATAGGCGACCATGCAGCACTTTTTGTATTTTTTACCGCTGCCGCACGGACAAGGTTCGTTTCGTCCTATGCTCGTCGCATCAAATTTCGGCTTGTTTTCTTCTTCCTCAATATAGCCAAGCGTTTGAGAAAAGGTTTTTGATTCATACAAAACAGTCGTTGAAGAAAATATTTTTTCTCTCAAATACTGAGGTTTGTATTTTTCCAGCAACTCCTCAAAGCTCATCTCGGTGGAATAAATTTTGTTTATCACCTTCATAAAATTAGAATATTTTGCCTCAACACGTCTTAACAAGTTCGCAGAAATATTATCTGACATTAAAAAATGATCTAAGCATTTGTCGTAATTCTCAACTTTTTTAAAATCCTTAGTTTCAAATATCTTACAAAAAGTGTTATAGAACGGAACAGCAGAAAGCCCCAATTCTTCATCAAAAATTATTCCGACGTCATAAGTTTCCTTATGTGCAGAAAACCCGCCGAGGGAATTTTCCAAAAAGTTTTCGTAAGAATTATTGAATTCGTTTACTGCAAAAAACTTATGTTCTTCCAACAACTGAATTTTTGATTGAATTTCCTTGTCATCAGGTTTTTTATTGCCTTCGGCAAAATCGTTGAATAAACCGATAATGTCATCCGCCAACTTGTTTGTAGTAATAATTTCGTCTATTTCAAAACATTCCAAAAATTTCTTGTACAATTTTTTGACCTGTTTTTCAATTTCTTTTTGTTTTTCTTTATTGTCTTTGTAGACAAGTTCGGGCGATTGGATTATTTTTGCTATGGCAAAGCGCATAGCGTCATCTTTTTGGTTCGCCGCCAAGACATTTGAAATTTCCAGCAAATAATATTCTTCCTCAAACTCAAAAATTCTCGCAACCACAAACTGCCCAATTCCAACCCCTCTAAAATGGGTCATTTTTACGAGCGAAATCACCGAATATGTTTTTTCGTTCACAAGGTTATAAAGCTCAAACCCGTTTTTCAGGATTTTTTTCACTTCAAAAATCGAAGAAACCGAACTTGTAAGCCCTTTGATAATTGTTCTTGCGTACTTTGTAGCTTTCTTAGTCTTTTCTAAAAAAATCTCGATAATATTTTTTGAATTTATGTTTCGCTCAAAAATATAAGGAAGACAAACACTCTGAAGTTGTGCAGGCGTAGCATCTTGTGCCCCAATCGTTGTCAAATATTCCTTAAAGTCAGGCTCGACTTCTTTGTTTGTTTGAACGAAATCGATTAAACTGCTCATAACTTCACTGATTGCGTTAAGTTTTTCTATTATATTTGTTGTCATTTATCTGTCTCTCCTTTTTTTAATCTCAACACTTACTTTTTTGCTTTTTATTGTTGGGCTGGCAAGCCCAACCTACCGTTCACTGTTCAATCATTACCTCTCACCACTCAATTCTCACTTCTCACTTCTCACTATAACCACTGCCGAATGTCTTGCGGTCTTGCCATTTTCTCGTCTATAAGAAAAAAATAACTCACTTTGACAAAAAGTGCAATACTCACATAAATCTATTTTTTCTATCCCAGTGGCTAATAGTTGAAATTTGTTTATTAATTTCAGGTCTAAATAATTGTCGTTGCAGACTTTCTCATGGTAAAGTTCATCAATCGTATCAAGTAATTTATTTTTAACATCTTCTTGAACCTCGAAGCAACACTTTCCAATAGCAGGTCCGATGAGTGCGATAATATCTTTTGGCTTTGATGAAAAATTTTTAACCATTTTTTCAACAGTTTTCGGTGCAATTTTTGAAACAGTTCCACGCCAGCCCGCATGGGCGATTGCGGAAACTTTTTTTACGGGGTCGTAAAAAATAATCGGAACGCAGTCGGCGAAATTCAGCGCGAGTGCGAGGTTTTGCTCGTTGGTTACGAGTGCGTCAGTGTCTTCCAGAAGACTGGAAGGTTGGAGGTATGGAGGAATAGCTTTTGCCATACCTCTATCCCTCCGTCCCTCTATACATCTGATGTTGTCGCTGTGGGTTTGGATTGGAATAACTAAATTTTCTAAAGGAATATTAAGCCCTTCGCAAACGAGTTTTTTGTTGTTTTCGACTTCTTGGATTAAATCTTCTCTTTCGCCAGATTTCAATGGTAAATCTCGGGTTGTGAAAAAGGCTTGAACGGCTTCGCCGTCCAAAAAGGACGAAGTTAAAACTCTCTTGCCCATAAATTTTTCTAATCTAAACATAAGACAATTATAATACAATCAATCGTTAAAAAATGTTAAATAAATATTTTTTACTAGCAATAATATATTTCACACGCTTTAATACATGTAGTTTATAATTTATGAAAGGGGAAAATATGTCTTCAAATATCGCAATAAACCCAATAACGTCTTTCACTCCGATGATTTACAAACCGCAAGTGCCAAAAAATTCATTTATTCAGCCAAATGCTTCTGTTTTGGGTGCGGTAATTTTATCAGAAGGGGTTTTGGTTTCACCTTTTGCAAGTATAAGAGGGGATGAGGGAACGCCAATTTTTATCGGTAAAAATTCTAATATCCAAGATGGGGTTGTAATTCACGGATTGGAAAAACAATTTGTTGAAAATAAAGGGCTTGGTTATTCTGTCCATATCGGTGCAAACGTAAGCTTGGCACATCAATCACAGGTACATGGTCCTGCAAAAATAGGAGATAACACGTTTGTGGGGATGCAAAGCTTTGTATTTAAGTCAGAAGTTGGCAGCAATGTTGTAATCGAGCCTTGTGCAAAGGTTATTGGGGTTAAGATAGCCTCTGGCAGGTATGTTCCGGCGGGTGAGGTCATTAAAACGCAAGAACAGGCGGATAAATTACCTATGATTACGCCTGAATATGCCATGAAAAATTTGAATAACGAAGTGGTTCATGTTAATAGAGAGTTAAACAAAGGTTATTCTGAACTAGCTAAGACTTATCCAATGAATTATTATTTGTAAAAAACTTTTTTTATACTAAAATTAAAGTATGTTCGACAGTTTATCAGACAGATTACAGGATATAATAAGGAAAACTTCTCAAAGCGGTACTTTGAGCGAAGACAACATGCAAGACGCTTTGAGAGAAATCCGCCGTGCGCTTTTAGAAGCTGACGTTAATTTACGCGTGGTAAAATCGTTTATTTCAAACATCAAAGACAAAGCCGAGGGCGAAGATGTTTTAAAAGGCGTTAATCCGTCCCAACAGTTGGTCAAAATCGTTCATGACGAACTTGTTGAACTTCTGGGCAAAGAGCTTTCGCCGTTGGATTTTAGCGGGCATCCGAATTTGATTATGATGCTCGGGCTTCAAGGTTCAGGGAAAACTACTTCTTCGGCTAAATTGGCGATAAAACTTAAAAAAGAAGGCAGAAACCCGCTTTTGGTGGCATGCGATGTTTATCGCCCCGCAGCGATTAAGCAAATCCAAACATTGGGACAGCAAGCGGGAATAGGGGTTTTTGCGGATGAAAATTCAAAAGATGTTCAAAAAATCGTTAAAAATGCGATAGATTACGCAAAAGAAAACGGATTTAATACGCTTATCCTTGATACGGCTGGGCGTTTGCAGATTGATACCGATATGATGGCAGAACTTTTGCTTATCGACAGGTTTTTCGCCCCGCAGGAAAAATTGCTTGTAATAGACGCGATGACAGGGCAAGAGGCGGTTAACGTCGCCGAAAACTTTGACGCACAACTTAGCCTTACAGGGCTTGTTTTAACTAAATTGGATGGGGATTCAAGGGGCGGTTCGGCGTTGTCCGTTGTTCATTGTACTAAAAAACCTATTAAATTGACGGGTACAGGCGAAAAATTAAACGCACTGGAGGATTTTTATCCCGAGAGAATGGCGACAAGAATTTTAGGGATGGGCGATATAGTTTCCCTTGTCGAGCGTGCTAAGGAGGTTTTTGACGAAAAAGAGGCACTTGAGCTTGAAAAAAAGATGCGTAAGGCTGAATTTTCTTTTGACGACTTTTTAAAGATGCAAAAACAGATGAAAATGTTCGGCTCAATCGACCAAATCCTTGGAATGCTCCCGATTCCAGGGCTGAAAAAAGAGGATAAGGATTTGATTTCTCATCAGGGTGAAAAACAGTTCAAAAGGATTGAAGTATTTATCCAGAGCATGACCCCACAAGAGAGGGCAAACCCGCAGTTGATAAATTCTGCCCGTAAAAAACGTATCGCTACAGGCAGCGGAATTTCTTTGCATGATATAAATCTTTTTATCAAACAGTTTGAACAAATGCGCACCATGATGAAAGGTTTTTCTGATATCAAGGGTAAAATGAAGGGTGGAAAACCGAACATGGTACAGGCGATGAACGCTTTAAAACGCTTGAAAGGTTGAAAATTGAAAGACAAATTAAACAGATTTAAAACTTTTGATAAACGCTTGGGATGTTGGCAGGTGTCTTTCGCAGTGTTTGCGGTTTTACTTATTATATATTTATTTTTAATCCAAGTCGTTGATATAAAAAATTACCGATTAAGAGCTAAAAGACAAAGAAGTTCAAGAAATTTCATTATGCGCGGAGATATTTTTGATAGAAACGGGATAAAGCTTGCTTCTGACAGAATTTATTATGACGCCTACGCACATCCGGCAGATTACGACCATTCACCAGAAGAATTAGCTAAAATATTGGCACCGTATTTGAAAATTTCCACTGCAACATTAGTCGGAAAACTTTCGGGTAAGGATTCAGTAATAACTTTAAAAAAAGACATCGACAGGCCAACGGCACAAGCTATTAGAAAATTGGGATTAAGAGAAATAAGTTTAGGTAAAAAAAATACGAGAATTTACCCTCAAGGCTCCATGGCCTCGCATATTTTAGGCTATTATAATTTTGATGCCGATATCGCTTCAGGTGTCGAACTTACGGCAAAAGACCAACTGGAACATGTAGAAAAAAATGTTCAAACGGAAAGAACACCTGATGGAAACATTATTTATAATTTTTCTACGGATCCGGTTGCGACAACTTCGCCGCTCAAAGGCAAAAGTCTTACTTTAACCATAGATACAGCAATTCAACATATTTGTGAGCAGGAACTGTACAGAATGGTTTTAAAAAGACAAGCACTAAGAGGAACTGTTATTGTTATGAATCCCAAAAACGGTGAGATTTTGGCTTACGCAATCTATCCTTATTACGACCCGAACACTTATCGAAACGCGTCTCAACTTCAAATTAAAAATTGGACTTTAACGGATGTTTTCCCCCCGGGTTCAACTTTCAAAACTATAACGGTAGCTTCGGCGATGGCGCTGGGGAAAATTAATCCGCACACAAAGATTTATGATACAGGAAAAATAAAAGTCGGCTGGTGGGATATCAAAAATTACGATTACTCACAACGACCTTTCCCCGGTTGGATAACGTTAGAAGGTTTATTTGAACATTCCAGTAATGTCGGCTCTGTAAAAGTCGCTCAAACAATGACTTCTCAAGAATTTTATTCAATGTTAAAAAAGTTCGGGATAGGCTCTAAAACAGGGATTGATTTACCGGGTGAATCAGTAGGGTTATTGCCTAACTGGACAAAATGGGATAGCTCAACCCATGCATCAATGGGGTATGGATATGCGGCTTCGGTTACTCCTATTCAAATGGTTTCGGCTGTTTCGGCACTTGCCAATAACGGAATCAGGGTTACACCGCACGTTATTAAGTATCCTCAAGAGGATGAGGAGAAAAAAATATTCACGACTCAGGTAATGTCTGCTCAAACCGCGAGAAATATAACAAAACTTTTGACTGAAAGTATTAATAACTCGAAAGCACCGATAAAACTCGAAAATTATAATATTGCCGCAAAAACCGGAACTTCAAAAAAACCAAAAGAAAATTCAGCAGGATATTCAAATATGTTATATACTTCAATTGTAGGTTACTTGCCTGCTTCTGACCCGCAGGTATTAATATATGTTCTTGTTGATTCGGCTGCAGGTGGCGAGGTTTGGGGAAGTACGATTGCCGCACCTATATTTAAGGAAATTGCGAGTCAAACGGCTAGGATTTTGAATCTCAAACCGGATAAGAAGTAAAATGTGAAAAGTAGTGCAGTAGGGTGAGTATTTAACCGCATCGACAATAAAACCAAGGTTTTCCTAGCAAAGGAGATGCGAGCGAGCGAGTCTCAAAATAAGAGGGAGACGGAGCAAAAATTAGCGAGTGCAATAATGCTAGTAAGCCGACTAAATGAAAGAATTAATAGAACATAGTATTAGTTAGTAAAGGCGAAATCAAAACAATTTCGTGTTGAGGTGAAAGAAATGGTAGAAGTTAAACCGTTAAATGCGATTGTTTACAATCAGGAAAAAGTTAATATGAATGACGTTATAGCACCGCCTTATGACGTTATTTTGGATGATTACAGAGAAGAATTATACGAAAGAAGTAATTACAATATTGTGAAACTGATTTTGGCTAAAGGCTCAAAAGATTTATCCGATGAGAATAACCGTTATGATGAGGCAAAAAAGAATTTTCATCGGTGGCTTGATGAAAGAGTTTTGGTGAAACTTGAAAAGCCTTGTATTTTGTATATTCTACAAAGATATATAACCGAAAACGGTAAAAAAATCGAGAGAAAAGGATTTATCGCACGTAACCGTATTGAGGATTTTTCGACTAAAAAAATCCTTCCGCACGAGTTTACCATGGGTGGACCAAAAGAGGACAGACTTAATTTAACAAAAAAATGCGAAGCTAATTTTTCTCAAATTTTTATGGTTTATTCGGATTGCGAAAAACAGATTGAAAATTCTATTGATTTCACCCAAAAACCTTTTATTGATGTTACGGATGATAACGGGGTGCAAAATTTAGTTTACAAAATCGAGGATGAAAAAACTCTGAAATTAATTGAAAAAGTGATGCAGGATAAAACGCTTTTAATCGCAGATGGACATCATCGTTATGAAACGGCAATGAATTATAGAAATTTACAAAAGGCGGATGCTAATGCCGATTATAATTATGTAATGAGCTATTTCACAAATCTTGATGATGAGAATTTGCTCGTTTTCCCGACGCATAGAATTATTACGAAATGGATTGAACCTTATGTTCTGCTCGATAAAATCAAGAAATATTTCGACCTTGAGGAATTTCAATTCAATGGACAAAGCAAAAACGAGGTTAAAGCAAAATTTTTACAGTCGATAGAAAATGAAAACGAAAAACAGATTTCTATGGGATTGTATATGAAAAATGTAAACAAATTTTATCTTTTAAAATTGCGCGAGGATGTAAGTGCAATTTTGGATGAATTTGAAGTGCCTGAGGTATTGAAAAAACTTGATTTGACGGTATTGCATAAGGTTTTGCTTACAAAAGAACTCGGCTATACTCAAGACGAACAAATGGCTCAAGATGGCATAAAATATATTAAGCAGGAATCCGAAGCTTTTGATTTGGTAGATTTGGGGAAAGCTGAGGCATCTTTTATAATGGCTTACCCAAAGATTAAGGATATAAAAGAGATTTCTGAGGCAGGTTATCGTATGCCGCAAAAATCTACTTATTTTTATCCGAAATTGTTGTCGGGGATTGTTATCAACCCGCTTTAGAAATAAAAGTTAATAAAAAACGCAATATTTTTTTATGTGTCGGTTTTACATGGGTAATATTATGATAAACTCAGTAAAACCAATTACAGAATATGTCCAGATGTGCAGAAGCAGTGGCGGTAATTTTTTAAAACCTAGCCTCAAACTGTCTGTGCTTAATTCGGATTGCCTAACTTTCTCAAAACTTAGCGACGATTTTGCTGATATTTTTGAATCTAAAACTTTAAGAAAATTATTTACCGATGAGTTCAAACCTTCTCGACGGGTTGACGAATTTGGCAATCCTATTACAACGGTAATTGACAGAAAAACAGGCAAGTCTGTTGAGGTTAGCATTGAGGATAAATATGATAAATATGAATTTATGGCAAACCTGCCTAATGGGCAGAAAGATTATCTTGGGTATATAGAAATGCAATTGTACGATGGGACATATATTGAAGAGATGAATACAAAATGTGGCAATTTCAAATATGCAGGAATAGGTACAAGAATGCATCAATTTGCTATTGAAATGAGCATGAAACGTGGAGAAAAAGGTCGGGTATTTTTTAAATCGGCTCCAGATGCGGCAGTATTTCATTATAAAAACGGATTTCGACCTATAGAAATGTTTCAACAAGTAACACAAGATGAGATTGATTATTGTGCTTATGCAAATGGATTTTACAAGGCAAAATTAAAATTATCTGATATAACAACAATAATAAATGGGAAACCACATATAGATACAAATGCACTCAGCTATGAACCAAAAATAAGACTAGATATATTAAGTGGTAAACGGATACATGTAATGGATACAATTCAAATGGAACTTCGTGGTGAACAACTCGAAAAATGGAAAGCTCGAATTGCAAAACAACCGATTTTATCGGATTAATTATAGATACAAAAGAGGCGTGGGTTTAAAAATCCACGTCTCTTTTATTCTATATTTCCAACCTTAGTTTATAATACTCGCTAAAGCATCGATAACTATCGGATCCCACTTGCTTTCAGCTTCTTTTCTCATTACTTCAATCGCTTGATTTTTCAACATCGCTTTTCTGTATGCCCTATCGGCGGTCATTGCGGAGAACGCATCCGCTACGGCGATAATTCTTGAACCCAACGGGATTGAATTTCCACTCAAGCCTTCAGGTTCGCCTCTGCCATCCCATCTTTCTTTGTGATAGTGGATGTATGGGATAACTTCTGAAAGGAAGTTGATACTCATTAATAAGTTTATTCCTACATTTGGATGGTTTTGCAATTTTGCCCATTCTTCTTTTGAGAGCGTTCCGTTATGAGTGAAGATTGATTCAGGCAAAGTTATTTTACCAATGTTTTGCAAAAGTCCTGCGTAATAAATTAAGTCAATGGTTTTTTCATTCAAACCGAGTTGTTTACAGATTAAGCGTGCAAGATTTGCGGTATTTTGTGAATGAGAAACCTTATATTGACCCTTTGCGTCAACAGCTGCAGCCAAGCGTTGTACGAATAACTGTTGATAATCGCCTAAATCTCCAATCAATGCCGTCAATTCTGCTCTCATATGCTGCAAATCACCGATAATTGCATCAGGATTAACAACTAGTGCGGAAGCTTCTTCGGTCATTTTTTGTAAAAACATTGAAGTTGCAAATAATGTCGCAGTGGATTCAACCAATCTTAGATATTCATCTTGGAAAAATCTGTCGACGTAGCTTTCAATCACGATTACACCTACGACTTGAGCGTTATTATGCATCGGAATTGCCGTTAAAACCTTAACTTTACTTTCATTTAATGCTTCAACAGGGTTAAATCTGTGAGAAAATTTAGGATTTTTAGCTTCAATAGTTTCTTTTTTCAAAAACGCTTCTGATATAAAAGACTTGTCGTTCAATGTATATCCGATATTATGACTGTATATATCGCCTTTAACTTCAATTGAAGAGCCGACCAAAACTAAGTCGTTATCTGTTTTATCAAGCCCTTTTGCATTTTCTTTGGTTAAGTAGATGTGGCATGCGTCCAAATCAAGCATTTGAACAATTGTTTTTGCAATCGAATTGTAAATCACGTAATCTTCTTTTGAGCTAAACCCTAACACACACAAAGTGTTATCGAGAGAATAGATTGAAATAAGCTCTTTCAGCTGATTTTTTAAGCTGACAGATTTGTCCTTAACATTCTTCCCTATTTTTTGTGCCAAATCATCTGAAATAAGATGTTCTGATAAAAAATCTCCCAAATTAAGTGCGAAAATTTCTTCCAGAGGATCGCCCTCTATCAAGTCCATAGAACGATTGAATAATGATGCTCCTGATTGTAATTTTTCTTTACTCATTTCCACTTTCCCTTATTAATTAGTACTGCGTTATTCTCATTATCGGCAGAATTTGAAAAAACTTTGATGTTTTGTGTAAAAATTATACTTTGGTTGGAGGCGGTTTCAAAGAACCCTTATTTTATAGGGCTTGCGGCGTTTACAAAACTTAATAAGCAGCAAGGCCAAAAATTCTGATTAAAAGTGCAACACCTTTCAAATACAATAGAATTGAAAGGAATAGGCACATGAAAAAGACATATGAGCAATTAAATGATAAAGATAGGCATCAGATGGAATTATTAATTAATCAAGGGATGTCGT
>CAISJE010000199.1 GCA_903885635.1 uncultured bacterium | reverse complement strand
TTAACATTTTCTAACAAATTTTGCATTTGTTCTGCAGTTCCATCAGGAAATGGTAATTTAGGTCGCATAATTCCTCCTGTAAATTATTACTTACAAGATTTATTATACATTAATACTTTATTGATTGCAAATTGGTATTACATTCATAGTCATACTGAAAATATGCCTTTATCTGGAACGGATATTATTTATATGATACGAGGAAATTTACAAAGAGTGGTTGCAACAACTCCGAATGGTAAATTTTCATCTATGGAAATGCCGAAACACCCTAATATGTGGCTTAATTTAAAAAAATATTTAAGAGGTGCAAATGAAATTAATGCATCTCAATCAGCAAAATTGCAAGAATTGGGCTTGGATTATACTTCTGAAGAAGGTTATAAAAATGTTACCACTGAAAACTTAGAAAAATATAGTAATTTCTCTAATCAAATCTTACAAAACTTTGCAAACAAATTTGGATTTAATTTCCAAAAAGGTTAAACTATTTTCCCGCCTAGAACTGTTTCAAAAATCTGACGTCGTTGTTGAAAAATAATCTTATGTCATCAATCGCGTATTTGAGCATGGTAAGTCTTTCAACGCCCATGCCAAAAGCAAATCCTGTGTAAACTTCTGGATCAATCCCAGACGTTTTTAAAACATTCACATCCACCATGCCCGCACCCAAAATCTCAAGCCAACCTGTGTTTGAGCAAGTTCTGCAACCTTTTCCGCCACACATTATGCACTGAACATCAATCTCCGCACTCGGTTCTGTGAAAGGGAAAAAACTACTCCTGAACCTTGTAACACGACTTGAACCAAAGTAAAGCCTGATAAATTCGTTTAAAACACCTTTTAAATCAGCAAAAGTAATTTCTTTATCAACATAAAGCCCTTCAATTTGATGAAAAAAGTTGTTTTTTCTGGCGTTTACAGCTTCCGAGCGATAAACCCGCCCTGGTGCAATCACTCTCAACGGCGGTTTGTTATTCTCCATTTCACGCACTTGTGCGTTTGAGGTTTGGCTTCTTAAAATAACATTTGGCGCAACTTTTGTGTAAAAAGTGTCCTGCATATCCCTCGCAGGGTGGTCTGCGGGAAAATTCAGCATGTCAAAATTAAAATGTTCGGTCTCAACCTCGGGTGAATTTTTGCTCTGCACAAGCGAAAACCCCAACGATTGAAAAATCGCAACGATTTCGTTTGTGGTCGAAGTCAAAGGATGAACTTTGCCTTGGGGCGTGAATTTCCCCGTCAAGGTTATATCAATTTTCTCTGTCTGCAACTTCTCGTCCAGTTCTTTTCTATAAATTAAGTCAAATTTTTCCTTGATAGATGTTTCCAAGTTTTGCGCAACTTCGTTCGCCAAAGCTCCGACAATCCGCTTATCCTCATCAGACAAATCTTTCAAGTTCTTTTTTATCGAATTTAATTCGCCTTTTCTACTCAAATATTTAAGCTTGATTTCTTCTATATCATCGCTGCTGAGAGCTTTTTCAATATCCGCCGTCGCCTCGGTTAGTATTTTGTTTAATTGTTGTTGCATAATTACACCTTTTGTTGTCGTGCCGGAATGCCCGACCTACTGTTTATAAAAATTGATTATTCGCTTTTTCATGCCCGATTGTGGTTGAATGACCATGTCCTGCATAAACCTGAATATTGTCATCAAGCTTAAACAATCTTTCTTCAATACTCGATTTTATATGAGCGAAATTCCCATCCGGCAAATCTGTTCTTCCGACAGATTCATAAAACAAAGTGTCGCCTGAAAAAAGTTTATCCCCAACAAAATAACAGACGCCGCCCTTTGTGTGTCCGGGGGTATGGATTACTTTGATTGAGTTTTCGCCGAATTTAATTATCTGGTTATCCCTGATATATTCATCAATTTCTTGAACATCCGCTTCATCTATCCCAAAGTTTTTAACAAACTCTGTGACACTGTCTGCGAGTGTTTTATCCGCTTCGTGGAGCAGAACTTTGCAATCATACTTGCGTTTAAAGTCATTTACGCCCAAAATATGGTCAAAATGCCCATGCGTAAGCAAAATATACTTTAATTTTGCCCCATATTCCTTTAATGCGTTATCTATATCTGTACAATCTTGCGTACAATCGATTAAAACCGCTTCTTTTGATTTTTCGTCGATTAGTAAATAATTGTTGTTTTCTAATGACCCGATTGTGAACTGTTTTAAAATCATTTTACCACCTCAAAAATCTTCTTACAAATATCAAATAAAGCCTCAACATCTTTTAAGGCAATCATATTCGGTCCGTCGCAGAGTCCTTTATCAGGGTCAGGATGGACTTCAAAAAACAATCCGTTTGCACCTGCGGCTACTGCCGATTTTGCCAAAACAGGAACAAATCTTCTGTCCCCGCCTGAACATTCGCCGTTCACTCCCGGTAATTGTACGCTATGCGTTGCATCAAAGATTACAGGATAACCCAAATTTTGCATAATCGGGATGGCTCTAAAATCTGACACCAAATTATTGTATCCAAAAGACGTTCCTCTGTCAGTGAGCGTTATGTTTGAGTTTCCAGCTTCTTTAACTTTATTTATCAAAGGTTTCATTTGCTCGGGAGCTAAAAATTGACCTTTTTTTATGTTAATAATCTTCCCTGTTTTTGCTGCCGCTACGAGCAGGTCGGTTTGTCTGCATAAAAATGCCGGAATTTGGAGTATATCCGCAACTTCAGCCACAATTGCCGCTTGTTCAGGAGCGTGAATATCTGTCACTATCGGTACGTCAAAATCTTTCTTGATTTTGGCAAGCATCTCAAGCCCTTTTTCAATCCCCGGACCTCTGTAAGAATTTATGGAGGAACGGTTTGCTTTGTCAAAAGAGGCTTTGAATACAAAATTTATGTCTAATTTCTGCGTGATGTTTTTTAGTTCTTCAGCGCACTGTTCAAGAACACTATAAGTTTCAATAACACAAGGTCCCGCAAGGATTGTAAGCCTATCTGAACCTATTTCAAAATCTCTTAATTTTATTTTATTAATTTTTCCCATAAGTTTATTATATCAGGAAAATAAATTTATGATAAAATTAGAGAAAATAAATTTTAAAATGGGTAAGCCCGAACCTCCCTTGCCAACAACCTTATTTACGATGAAATAGGGCAAGAAAGGAGGAAGGAGGAAAAAGGAAATAATAAAAAAAGCCTTACTACTAATAAGACTTTTAATAGATTTTATTTTACTTCTAATCTAAGGGCCGATGAGACCTTCAAGGCAAATAAAACCTTGAGGGTCTTCCCTTATGTTTTTATTATAACATCCTTTTAAAATATTTCAAGTGGTATTTCAAAATTAATTACAATAAAAAAACTTTGTGCTAAAATTGTATTCAAGAAGTAGCAGTGAAATGATTAGGTGTGATGATGCAAACAAGAGAGAAATATGAAGTGGTAATCGGGCTTGAAGTGCATGCCCAACTAAAAACAAAATCAAAGATTTTTGCACCGGACGGAACTGAGTTCGGCAACGAGCAGAATACTCAAATAAGCCCAATAACCCTTGGCATGCCTGGTGTTTTACCTGTTTTAAATAAAAAAGTTGTCGATATGGCAATTCTTACAGGACTTGCTTTGGGTTCAAAAATCCCCAACAGATGCAAATTCGACAGAAAACAATATTTTTACCCTGATTTACCAAAAGGCTACCAGATTTCTCAATATGATGAACCGATTTGTCTTGGCGGACATCTCGATATCGCAGGCAAAAGAATAGGGATTACTCGAGCGCATTTGGAAGAAGATGCGGGAAAACTTGTTCATGCGGGTTCAAACGGGATTTCGGGCTCAAATTACTCGCTTGTGGATTTAAACCGTGCGGGAACTCCGCTTCTTGAAATAGTCTCTGAACCGGATATGCGTTCAAGCGATGAGGCAAAAGCTTATGTTGAGGAGTTAAGAAATATTTTAAGATATATCGGCGTTTGCGACGGGAATTTGGAAGAAGGTTCTTTGCGTTGCGATGCGAATATCTCTGTGATGCTAAAAGGTGCGACAGAATTTGGTACAAGGGCAGAAATTAAAAACGTAAACAGTTTCAGGTCATTACAAAGGGCGATTGAGTATGAAATAGAAAGACAAATCGAGCTCGTTGAAGAGGGCGAAAGAGTTGTTCAAGAAACTAGGCTTTGGGACGATAATTTAGGCGAAACCCGCTCAATGAGAGGTAAAGAAGATGCCCACGATTACAGATATTTTCCTGAACCTGACTTGATGCCGCTTGAGATTTCTCAAGAATGGATTGAGAGGATAAATGCAACTATGCCTGAACTTCCTGCCGCGAAAAGAGCTCGCTACATGGGCCTTGGATTAAATGAATATGATGCGGGAATAATCGTTGAGCAGATGGAATTGGCGCTTTTCTTTGATAAAATTATTGAGCTTGGTGCTAATGTGAAAACAAGCATAAATTTTTTGATGGGTGAAATTGCGGCCTATTTAAAAGACGAAAAACTTGGGATAAGCGAAACGAAGCTAACTCCTGAAAATTTGGTTGAATTAGTTAATCTGATTGAAAAAGGAACTATTTCAAATAATATAGGAAAACAAATTATATTTACAATGTTAAAAGATGGCACTAATGCATCTCAAATCGTCGAAAAACAAGGTTTAAGCCAGATTTCAGACGAAAGTGCGTTAAAAGAAATTGTACAAAAAATTGTCAGCTCAAATCCTGAACAGGTTAACGCTTACAAGTCGGGGAAGATCCAATTATTCGGATTCTTTGTCGGTCAAGTGATGAAAGAATCCAAAGGTAGAGCAAATCCAAAAACAGTTAATGAATTGCTTAAAGAAATGTTAGATTGATTTATATTACTCAATATTTGTGAAAGAGTGTGTTATGGCAAACTTACAAATACAAAAAGTCGCAAGCAGTATGGAGGAGGAAATCCTTCAACAACCAAAAATTTTGGAGCTTATTTTAAAAAATTATGTTGCACCTGACGGGTACATAATTTTAAATGCGCCCACCAAAATTGATAAAATCGTACTTGTTGCAAGCGGTTCTTCGTATCATTGTGCAAGATTTTCTGCAGAAGTATTTGGCGTGGTCGCTGAAATTGAAGCTCGTGCGATTTATTCAAGCGAATTTTTACTAAAAAAAATTGTCCCGCATGACAAAAATGTTTTATATATATTCATCACCCAATCAGGTGAAACAACCGACACCCTAAGCGCTTTAAACAAGGCAAAACAACTTGGTATGAAGACGATGTGCATTACCAATAAAGAAAATTCAACCGCATGGCAAACATCTGATTACAAAATCAACTGCCAAGCAGGTGAAGAAAAAAGTATTGCTTCAACAAAAGCTTTAACTGCTCAAATGCTTTGTTTGTATCTTTTAGCTCTGAAATACGCCAAAAGGAAGAATTTAGATATCTCAGAACGTTTAAATCAATTGAAAAACTTACCTGCGATTATAGAAGATACTTTAGAGTTGGCAGACAAAATTAAACCGTTTGCAAGATTTCTGTCCAAATATAAAAATATAATAATTGCCGCGGATGGAATTTCTTACGCTTTGGCTAAAGAAGCGTGTCTAAAGATTAAGGAGACTTCTTACATAAATGTGATGTCTCATATCTTGGGTGAATTTATGCATGGGCATCTTGCGGTTTTAAACGATAAAAAAACGGTCTTAATTTACGTTTCATCGGAAGAATTATCTTATTCAACAATTAAAAATTTGGAAAAAATCAAACGGGATTATAACCCGCCGATTTGCGTTATAGGAACCTCCAGCGACAGAATTAATTCAACCTTTAATATTGATTTAGAGGTCGAGGATGATATTTTAAAAATGTTTTCCAATGTTGTTATTTCACAAATTCTGGCATTAAAAATCGCCGAAAAATTGAACAGAAACGTGGACAAACCGAAAGGGTTAAAAAAAATAGTCACGGAAGTATAATTGGCGTTAGTTGTCTAATATATCTTTAGCCGAACAACCCTAGCCTGAGCCGTTACAAAAAATTATTTTTTCATCATGCTCTCAAGATACTCAATATGCTGTGGCAAAAGGTCTTTTAGTGAGTATCTATCGACGATTGTCTGGCGCGCATTGTTTCGGATTTCTTGCATCTCATCTTTGTTATCGAGTGCATATTCGATTTTTTCAACCAATTGATTAACGTTATAAAAATCAAAAAGAAGTCCGTTGTGATTATCCTGTATGACTTCAAGAACAGGCTGTGTATTTGAAGCAACCACACAACAACCCACCGACATAGCATCCAAAACCGACCAAGAAAGCACAAACGGTATCGTCGAATAAACATGCACCGAAGAAATTTGCAAAAGTTTTACATATTCGTTAAAAGGCAATGCCCCCACAAAATGAACCCTGTCCATATCAAGATTAAGCTTTGCCAACATTAGCTCTTTATATGAACCTTTTTCCAACTGAGCGCCATAGCATACAACGTCTTCTCCGCCGATTACGACATGGGCGTTAGGTCGTTTTGCAAGAAGCTTTTCAACGGCTTCCATAAATTGTACAAACCCTCGGGCGGGCTCCATGCCCCTTGTAGCATAAGTTATCACCTCATCATTTGCGGTTAATGCTAAATTTTTATCATTAACAATGAATTTTGCATCGTTATCAGGCTTACAAAACTCTGTGTTTACTCCATCGTGTAGCAATTTGATTTTGTTATGAAACTCTTTCGGGAACTGATTTTTTTGCCATTCTGTCGGACAAATTCCCGCATCACAGCTATATAAGTCGATTAGAAGATGGGCATTTTGGCATCTTAATTTAGCCATGCCGTCTTCGTTCAAAAATGTGCCGTCAAAGCCTACGTCGCTGCCTTGTACGTTGTTAAACCACTCAAAATAACAAAGCAAAGGCACATCGGGAAAAATATCTTTCATAAACATTGCAGAACCCCAAGAATGTCCGTATATAATATCGGGCGTAATCCCTTTATTCTTCATTACCAAGGCTATATCCGCCGCGGATTGACCGTGGATAATCGCTTCTTCAAAAGTTTTTAGATATGGATGCGACTCGTCGGGAACTTCTCTTTTGGGCTTGTAAACAAGCTTATTTACGCCCATAATCTCCATATCGTCATTACAGGTTATAAACATAATCAGATTAAGCGGATTTTTTGCCAATTCCATCACAATATATCTGAACTGCGCAGGAAAATTCCTATGTAAAAATAAAATATTCATAGATATTATTATAAACGTTTATTTAGAAATAGGCAAGTTTGTTAAGAGTTGGTTAGTTTGTTGTCGGGCAGGTATTCCTGTTACTATGCCCGACCTTTTTATATTTAACTTTTTCCCACTAGTCACGAAACCACTTCAAAGCCGAAGTCTTCACTCCAAGCCTGAAACCCTCCGTCAAGTTCCATTACAGGATAGCCGTTTTTTGCCAAATTTAACGCAGCGGCAGCAGCTAAATGACACTGTTGGTTATAACAACAGACGACATGCACATCCTCTTTTGAAAATTGTGTAAGTTTGTCTTTTAATTCATCTTTAGGAACAGACATTGACTCTGGAATATGACCTTCTTCAAAATCTTCTTTTTGTCTGACGTCGATTAGTTTAACTTTTTTTTCGTCCATCATTTTTTTCAGCTCAACAGGCCCAAGTGTAAACGCAAGTTTTTCGGCAAAGAAATCTGTTGCGGCTTCGCTATCAAATCTGATTTTATCAATATATTCACTCATGATTTTTTCTCCTTTTTTAAAATCTTACGGCTTACAGAAGAAAAAACATTACCTTTTTGTTTAATTTGTAATTACAATAGAATATCTCTTATTTTCATATTGAATAAATTCACTATCGACCTTATCCAGTACTTGATAGGATATTCCTAAATTACCGCAAAGTTTTTTTTGTTCTTCATATTCTTCTGCCCCCTGATTAATAATGAATATTTTCCCGTTAGGATTGAGTGATTCATAAGCATGCTTGAGCATTTTTTCAGGTTGGAAATATTTGAGAGGTAAGCCCCATTTGACGAGAGGGGATTTTGTTATAAAAGGCAAAATCCATACGATGTAATCAAATTTTTCTTTTTGCGCCAAAAAATCACCCGCAATATATTCTGCACCAAAGAGGTTTTTTATGTGAAATTGAGCAACTTCTTTTCTCGTATAAAAATTTGTATACAAGCGATTTGCATCAATCTCAATCCCTTTTAATGTTAAATTTTCGCTGAATTTTTTAAAGAAAAAGTATTCGCCTTTTGCATAAAACCAATTTTTGCATCCAATATCCAAAACATTTAAGTTTACTTTAAAATCAATTTCTAAATACTTGTCCAACACATCCAATATATACAAGTTTTCCAGATAATTTTCCCTGCTTGAATTAAGCTTTAAAAACTCTAATTCGTATTTTTGGAATAAAAATTGTTCTCTTTCTTTCAAGTTTTTTGAATTAAATAGATTATCTTTATGTTCGTTCATAACAAAATAATTTTTTCTGGAAAAATCCAAATTTTTTCTAAGAAAAAAATCTATGTTATTTTTTAAATTCTGAAAAAAATACTTCATTCTTAAATTATAATATAAATTAAAACTATCATGATATAATAGGTTTAGGTTAAGGGGCTTTTATGTACGAAAATAAAATCAATACTTAGGAGCTTAAAGGCAAGAAGCGTTGATGAAATGCTTAAGGCATTGATTATTTCTCTAAATTCAATTACAAAAACCGACATCGCAAACTGGTTTAAACACGACGGTTATTGTGTCAATGCATAATCAAGTTCTATAGTATGATTGAAACTGCCCGCATGCATTCTACAGTTCTAAAAATTGTTGATATTGCACGTAGCTTAAATATTGACATCAATGATTTGCTGAAAGGCGTTTAAAACTTCTTAATCATTTTGACATGTCCTTTTATTTGCGG
>CAISJE010000198.1 GCA_903885635.1 uncultured bacterium | reverse complement strand
TAAACTGGCAAAAAATATTTTACGCTTTAGCAAACCTGCTAATAACAATGTTCTTTGGCTCAAATTGGTATTTGGTCACTGACGGAAGCCCACTTAGGCAAGAACATGCAAAGTATAGGATTACTAAGAAAGCCTTTGTTAGTGTAAAAGGGATAAAAAATGTTCCTCATAATGAGCTTATTAGCTTGTCTTTGACTAATGGAACTGTATATATTCCTTTAGATTTCAGGATTTGGACAAGCAAGAAAGTAACAAACCCAAGTGACTACAAGAAAAAAACAGATTTGTTTCTTGCAATGATGTATCAGTATACTATTAAGCGTATTCCAATAAGGACAATACTTTTTGACAATGGATTTGCCGCAAAACGTATTCTGAGATGGCTTAACGCCCATGGATTTATCTGGGTGACAAGATTGAAAAGCAATATGAACGTAAAATACAATGGCAAGAAATGTAAAATAGGGGATTTAGAACTTAAAGACGGTGAAAGTGCCGTATTGACAATATCAGAGGTTGAAGGATATGTAAAAGTAGTTCGTTCTAATTACAAAGATGAAATAGTTTACATAGCTACAAATCAGACAGATATTGATAATACGGAATTAATAGAACTGTATAAGCAACGTTGGGAAGTAGAAGTATTCCACCATGAGTCGAAACAACAGTTAGGACTTGAGAATATTCGGATGAGAAATTGGCAAAAACTCCAAAATCACATTGGGTTTGTATGCCTGTCTTATGCAATATTGTCGGTACTTAGAGCGGAATTTAACGGCACAATCTCAGCAGCGAAGCATATTATATTATACACGAAGATATATACCAAATTCACAATGCCCACGAGCGTTTGGTCCTGAAATTGGCTTGCTAAAATCTTTAGGTTTCTGACTAAAAAATCTTCGCCTCGCAATGACGTAAAGGGAGGTTGTACCTAAGTTGTTACTAAAAAAAAGGGAGGCTAAGCCTCCCAATTTACAACTATCATCAAATCATCGTGGCAAATTCAATTGCCATTGTCATACAATTATTGTGGTTGATTCCACAAAGAATCTCTGAATTTATTGTTGTTTGTAGCCGCATCAACCGATAAAGTGACATTACTTGGCGTGAATATAAAAACCATATCTCCGACTTTTTGCGGTTTTCCGTTTAATGCATGTGCAGCTCCGCAAACAAAATCAATCGTTCTTTGAGATTGTTCTTTATCTAAAAGATGAAGATTTAAAACTATTGTTTTTCTTTCTTTTAAATTTTGCACAATTTGTCCAGCCTCGCCAAAAGAACGCGGCTCAATAACCATAACTTCATAACCCTTATAATTCGGGTGTGTAACAACTTTTAAGTCGCTTCTCTCATTTCTTTCACTGCGATAAGAATTTGAATACGATGGCGCAAGCGCAAGATTATCTTCTGTCGGATAATCCATCTCCATTTCTTCCGCCATATCTTCAAACACATCATCTCTCTGTTCAAATCCTTGTGTTAAAAATCCTACCAATGATTTAATTTTTTCTGAAACTGCCACTAATCTTCCTCCAAATTTATCTTACGTACTAAATAATTTTCTTCCAATTCTTAACATTGTAGCCCCTGCCACAACTGCCTCTTTATAATCACCGCTCATTCCCATTGAAATTTCTTTCAATTCGCAGTCAAATTTTCTTTCTAACTCATTTTTTAAATCAACAATATCCTTAAATAAGTCATTTAAGTCTTGTTTATTTAAACCAAATGGTGCCATGTTCATTAACCCGACAACTTCTACGCCTTTTAAAGCTAATATTGCTTCAAAATCATTCAAAAGCTCTCCTTTTGAAAACCCGAATTTTTGCTCCTCGTTTGCATTATTAATCTGTAACAGGATTTTTTGCCTAATTCCTGCCTCCAAAGCTGCTTCTGAAACGGTATTTGCTAATTTTAAAGAATCAATCGAGTGGATATAATCAAAATTCCCAACTGCTTTTCGAGCTTTATTTGTTTGTAAGTGTCCAATTAGATGGAATTTTGAATTTTTCTTGATTTCTTTCGGCAATTTTTGAATTTTCTCAATTGCGTCCAGAACTCGGGCTTCTCCAAAATCTCTCAACCCCGCATCATAAGCGTCTACGATTTTGCTTTCGTCAAAATATTTTGTGACTGCGATAATATTCGGTGTATAAGGTGCGATTTCTTCTTGTATTTGTAAGAGATTGTCTCTAACTGTATTCATTCGGTTCCTACCTCTACAAGATTCTGCCTTTTAAGCAGAACATGTCTTAATTATATTCCATCTTCCATGATTGGACAACTATTTGTTTATTTAGGGTCCTACTGCTTTTGCTTTTCCCCTGAAACCCATGATGAACATGCATTTCGGCTTGATTAATATTTCTTAATATTTAGTCATGTTTCGTCATAATTCAAATTCCTTGTCCTGCTTGTATCATGCCTGTACATAACCGGTATAAAATTTACACGGCAATCAAATTATTCTATCTACCCATTGCTACAATAGTATCCATAATAGTACTGGTTGTGGTGAAGACTCTAGAGTTTGCTTGAACCGCACGTTGAGCCAGAATCATTCTTGAAAATTCCGATGATAAGTCGACATTTGAGGCTTCCAAGCCACCTGAAGCAACGTTACCGAGACCCATATGATTCCCAACGGAATACAGGATTCTCCCTGAGTTAGTACCTGCACCGAATAAGTTGCTACCTCTTGCAAGCAGGCCGTCGGTATTCGTAACACTTGCTAACTGTATTACAAAATTTGCCGGAACCGCAACGTTAGGATCAACATTAACGTTTGACCCGCTTATTATCGTGTTTGCTGCTGTTGTATATACAAATTCGTACGTGTTGCCATCCATACCGACTTGAACCGATAATGAATCTCCGTTTGCGTATTTTGCTTGAAGTGCACCGTCATCACCAATACTGTAGCTGTTGATTTTTGTAGCGGCAGGTACACTTGTTACCTGTGAAATATCGGCATTATAATCCAAGATATTACTTGTATAGGTGTGAGTTGCATCAATTGTCGCGGTAGCTAAACCTGTTTGTATTAAAAAGTTTGATTGATTGGTTGCCGAGTTTGTAAAACTAAGAGATGTAGCAATTGTGTTATCTACCGCGAATTTAATTGTACCTCCGGTGGTCGCATCACAAGTTACTGTTACACCTGATACCAAAGGAGCACCTATTTGGGCTTGAATATTGGCAGCAAGTGCCCCCATAGTTGGATACGCCGTAGTATCAACAGTTATATTTTTCGAAGCACCAGCATTTATTGATACATCGAATGTTCCATCTGTCGGACTGCAATTATTCAGCTTTGTTATATCTTTACTGAAAAAATTATCATTAGCATTTATACTTGGAATAATTAACTGCGGTATCTGTATGGCATCTAGAGAGCTTGATGTTGCCGAAACTTTGTCTGTTCCGATTACTTTATAACCATTGGAGGTAACTAAATTACCATTAGAGTCAAACGAGAAATTGCCGGCTCTTGTGTAAAAAACTTCTCCACTAGATGATTCAGCGGTAAAAAACCCGTTACCTTGCAACATGAGATCCGTTGTTTTCCCCGTTGCAATCCATGTACCGGAATCGAAATTTTTCGTAGTGCTATTTACCTGAACACCAATACCTATTTGCGTAGGATTGGTTCCTCCAGCCGTTCCTGAAGTACCTGTTCCTGCAGATAGAGTACTGTAAAAAACATCCGAAAAGCTTACTGCGGATGATTTATAACCGGTTGTGTTCAAGTTTGCAACGTTGTTTGAGATAACGTTAAGCTCTAGCTGTGCTGCAGATATTCCACCAATTGATGTGTAAAGTGATTGTGACATTTCTCCTCCTTTTCATATTATATATAGTGTACAGTTTTATTAATTTGTTGTTGCATTTACTGACTTCAGGGCAGTTAGTGCATAATCGTTTCCGTTAACGTTGATTGTGGAACTTTTACCATTAATCGTTGAAGATGTAACGTTTCCTGTTATAGTTTTTGTGAAGTCATTAGGATCTATAAGCGTAACATTTTTCCCGACTAGTGATAACGCTTGTGATACAGTGTTGTTGCTTGCAATATTACTGTTCATTTCTTGAGTGGTTGAAAGCTGGGTGAATTGAGCCTGTTGCGCAATGAATTCTGTGTTGCTTACAGGTTCCATCGGATCCTGATATTGAAGTTGTTTCATCATCAAATTCAGAAATTCTTGTGAACCCAGTTTTGATGCGGCACCCGTTGCCTTTGGTTGAGCTGCTTGCATTTGAGCCGTATAAATTGCGGCATCGGTAATTTGACTTGCTGTTGTAACTGACATAATTTCCTCCCATTATCTTTTTATTAAATCTTGTAATCTACTTGTCCAAGGTATGAACTCACAGAAATAAGCTCCTCGGCTCCTTCAATTTTTGTTTCTTTTAATTGATTAATTTCTTGCTCAAAAGAAATTCCGTCTTTATTTGATTTATTTGAATTGCCCGATAAATCTTGATTTCCTTGGTTTGATTGCCTATTATCAAATGAGAACATATCATTTGATTGTTTTTGAGTCTCGTCGATTTTTACAGTAACATTATTAACATTTACTCCCTGATTTGAAAGAGTTTCTTTTAGCCCGTCCAAATTTTTGTTTAAAATTTCTTTAACCTGTTGGTTATCTGTCGTCATTTTTGCAATTAGACCCTCTTTTGAATTTATTAGTTCCAGATTGATTTTACCTAAATTTTCCGGTTTTAAAACTATGTTAACTTTGGTTAGGTTTTCAGTTTGAAGATTATCTAATTTAGAATTAATTTGAGATAAAATGTCATTGTGAGACAATTCTTTAGGCGTTTGAATATTATCAACTGTTTTTGCAAAATTTGTTTGAAGTGTTGTATCAGATATGTTTGATATGTTGGGGGCGACATTGACATTAATGTTGTTGCTTGCGGCATTGCTTTCAAGTGATAATTTAATTACCTGTTCTTCAGGATTTTGCTTGTTCAATAAATTGTTTTGTTTTGAATTTGAGTTCTGGCTTGAGCTCTGGTTTGAGCTTGAAGTCTCAACGCTAATTACTTTGGCATTTGTTTTATTTAGCATATCCTGAGTTATAGTGGCTTTATCCAATACATCTTTTGAGTTTTGACTTGATTGCGGGTTACTGCCTACATTAAGCGTATTATTAGCAATTATTGCCTGGACGTCTACTTTTATCATTGGCGTCTGATTATCTGTTACTTTAGCTGTATCCGCAGTGATTTGGGCCGATTGTATGTCAACTTTTTGCGAGTCAATTTTTGAATTAGGTACAATTTGTTGAGCTTGAATTTGAATATTAGTTGTTTTATCTGCTGAATTGTCACCCAAATTTTTCTGAATAAGTTGAGTTGGTTCTAATGGTAAGATATTAGTTGTTTTGCCTGCTGAATTGTCACTCAAACTTACTTGAATAGCTTGAGTATCAGTATCAGCTGTGATTTTGGATGGTTTTAAATCAACTTTTTGCAAGTCAATTTTTGAGTTAGGTACAACTTGTTGAGCTTGAATTTGAATATTAGTTGTTTTATCTGCTGAATTGTCACTCAAACTTTTCTGAATAAGTTGAGTTGGTTCTAATAGTAAGATATTAGTTGTTTTGCCTGCCGAATTGTCATTCAAGCTTCCTTGAATAGCTTGAGTATCAGTATCAGTATCAGCTGTGATTTTGGATGGTTTTAAATCAACTTTTTGCAAGTCATTTTTTGAGTTAGGTACAACTTGTTGAGCTTGAATTTGAATATTAGTTGTTTTATCTGCTGAATTGTCACCCAAATTTTTCGAAATAAGTTGAGTTGGTTCTACTTGTAAGATATCAACACCAATTAACGATTGAAGAGCCTTTTCTACTTCAGTAGAAACTATTATTTTTTCTGGATTTATAGATTCCTCGTTAGTCGTTTTTGTTTTGTCTTCTGATTCATTCGAATTTTCAGTTGTATCTTTAATACTAGTGCTGTCAGTATTCTTGTTGTCTGTTATTGTTTTTTCGGTATCAATATCATTAGGTGTAGAAGGAGCATCTTCAGCTTTTTTCGTCTCGTTGTTTTTTGCATCAACTTTAGGTTTTTCGCTTGTAGTCGGTGAAATAACATCATTTGCAGATGTTTCGTTATTTTTTTCAGTATAGGATTTGTTTACATTTTCAAAAACATTTGCAAAAGAAGAGGAATTATCCGCAGAAGACTTAAATACACTGTTCATATCGGAAATCACTGTTAAATCTGAATTTATGTTTATTATTGCATTTGCTGCCATTTATTTTCCTATCCTTTTGTCTAGATTAAAACTCGGTTATAGCGAGTTGAAGATATATCGTCAATTTCTTTTGCCTGAACGTAGTCGTAATGTTGATAAAACTTTTTTTCCTGCGTTTCTTTTAATTTTTCAAATATTTTAACTTCTTTGAGTGCTTCGGTTACTTCCAATTGTTTAAATCGAAGAAGATATTGTGTTTGTTCAATAATTTTTCCTTGATTTTTTGCATCTACAATTACTTTTCCCAAATAATCTTTGTAGTTGGTGATTTCCGTAATATCAAGTTCTTCGCCACCATTATATATGTTTTCCAGATTGCCTCTTACGTTTGTTTGTTTTGAGATAAGGTCTCCAAGTACTTGGTTTTGTTCGTTTAATTGCTTGATAATTTCAGCCATCTCCCGTCTTTTATTTTCAAGCTTTTTTTCTCGTATTTCAAGAACAGTCTGTAATCTAAACGAATACTTTTTCAAAAAGAACCTCTTCCGCCAATCTGTATAATTATACTTACACTCAGGTTACAACATGAATCCAAGGTTGAACATCCTACAATGACTGTATATTTTGTTGAAAAATCCTATTTTAGGAGGGGGCAAAGTGAAAGGTTTAAACAAAGTAAACCGTAAATCGTAGGGTGCGGATTTAACCGCACCGATAACAAAGAAACCAAAGAGTGAGAAGTGAGAGGGGAACGGGGAACAGTGCACGGAGGGTGATACCTCTCACTATTCACCTTTTCACCGTCACGCCCTTAACCATATGGTCTATAAGAATTTTAACCCAAGGATTGATGTGTTGTCGGCTCAAAACTATTATGCTTATTTCGTTAGGTTGAGTAATTAAGATTAAATTGGGAGTAGGGAATTGAATAAGAGTGCTAAATCAGTAAATTTTAAGAAAATGTTTTTGATGTTTGCAATTGGGATTTGCTTCACCGGAGGCAACGTTTTTGCATCAGATAATGTTTTGCAGGCAATCCAAATTGACGGAGTTAAAGATAGTTATAATATTGTCCTTAAATCAGACGATGTTTCTGAAATTAAAAAAACAGTTCAAGCTCCAAATAAAATGATTTTAAACCTAAAAGGAATAAGAGCTTCTAAAACGATTAATACAATTTATAACAATACGTCAAGTGTTGACAGCGTTGTGGTTGAGCCGACCAGCGATGATTCTGTGAAGATTTCAATTCAAGCAGATAATGTCGCTAACGCAGGTGTCCATTTTGATACCCTAAAAACCCCTTTGGGCGTTTTGGATAAGTCCGCAAAGCAAAATAAAACAACTGATGAACTTGTATTGAATAAGCCTATGGATTCTTACACCCCGGTCTATAATGAAAATCTTGAAGAAAAAGAAACAGGGTTTTCATTAACAGGAGCCTCAATTTCAATTGCAAAACATCTTAAAAATATTTTCAAAAATGATGCAGCAACTATGTTAGTCGGTTGTGGGCTTTTCTCAATATTTTTCTTCGGGGGATTGAAACTTATTAAAGGAAAAGATAGTGAAATTAAGGTTGGCTTGAGCCAAAGCTTGAAAGAACGAGAAATCGACTTATATAGAGGCGGTTTAGATTTAAATACTCATCCTGTAGCGAATATGAACGGGGTTTCTTACACAAATTCAAGCGCAAACGTGCAAACAAAAAATCCTGCGGGGAATAATTACGGTTTAAGAGCTTATCAAAACGGGACAAAAAGCCCTTATGCCTCACCTGAAATAAAACGCCAAAGACCTTTAGCAGCTACTCAGGCGCCTTCTGTTAATTTACAGCAAGTAGCGAACAATATGAATCTGCGTCAAGCACCCCCAAATCCAATGCAGAATACAATCCAAAAAACTGCACCAAGCAATACAAAGTCCAAATCGGCAAATATTGACAGTATGAAATTTTTAGAATCAATGACAAAGATTTATGAAAAAAACGGTCGTTCCGACTTGGCACAAGGGTTAAAATCAAACATGAAAAAAGCCAAGATGAACTTGGCTTAAAATACTCAACATATTAATCGGGGGCGAAGCCCCCTTTTTTTTATTTACCGTTTTCTTCATCTTAATAAAACTTAATGTGTATAGCAATTTAAGTTGACAACAACAATGAAATATGGTATAATAATAGCGGAGGTGAAATTATGGCATATTCTTTGGACTTGAGAAAAAAGGTAATAGATTACAGAAAAACACACACTTTAGAGGAAACCTATTTAACT
>CAISJE010000197.1 GCA_903885635.1 uncultured bacterium | reverse complement strand
GCGGTGCGTCAGGTGACCCCTTTAACCTTTTAACCCTTTAACCCTTTTGCGTAGGGGGGTGCAGGGGGGCGTTTCCCCCCTGCAAAACAATCAAGGAAAGTATATAGAGAATGAAATATAAACAATTACCGATATATAAATCTTCATACGACATGTTGCTTAGAGTAATGCAACTGATAAAACATTTCCCAAGGGAATACAAATATACCTTGGGCGAAAAAATTCAAAAAGAGGCAATCGATTTGATACTTAGTATTTACAAAGCAAATCACAAAGAAAGGAGGGAATCGGCAATTCAAGAAATGTTAGAACATATTCAATTACTGGGATTATTTCTGCGTATTTCACATGATTTAAAATTAATATCAATGGAGCATTATGCGCAAGTGGTTGAAATGATCGATGATGTTTCTCGCCAATCACAAGGTTGGTTAAATTCAATTAATGGGAAGACGCCTGAGCTCGCTTAAGTCACGGCTTAAGCAAGGAGTGCGCTTTCCATCTCGTCGAAGGCGGTAGCCCTTGAGGTAACCAAGTTAGAAACTTTATTCGCAAGATTAAGGTGGAAGTTAATATTAATGAAAATTCGTTTTTATTATCAGTAGTCCTTCGTTTTAGTGCCGCTAACTACTGGTCCGCCACTGAGTACAATACAAATAACGCATGGAACCAGTATTTTGCTAATGGGAATCAGAACAACAACAACAAGAACAACGGCAACAATGTGCGGTGCGTCAGGTGATGGAATCTTCTTCCTATTAATTGAGGTTAACAACGTGGTGAAAAAATGGACGATTTTACACTTTTAGATTTATTTAATGCTTATTTTGAATGTAGAAAAAATAAGCGTAATTCGTCCTCCGCTCTTGAGTTTGAGTTTGATTTAGAAAATAATCTGATGCAACTTTATCATGATTTGAAAAACGGAACTTATGAAATAGGTCAAAGT
Organism: uncultured bacterium; assembly: GCA_903885635.1. Lineage (GTDB taxonomy): Bacteria > Cyanobacteriota > Vampirovibrionia > Gastranaerophilales > Gastranaerophilaceae > CAIPUE01. The sequence continues at coordinate 4,890 of CAISJE010000197.1, read as the reverse complement.
ATTTGCTTTGTTGTAACAAAGCCTAAGCCAAGAGAAGTCTGGGCTGCAAGCTTTCGTGATAGAATTGTTCATCATCTTGTATATAATGTCATAAAAGATCGCTTTTATAGTCGGTTTATCTACGATACCTACAGTTGTATTCCAGAAAAAGGCACTCTAGCTTCTGCAAAAAGAGTTCAACATTTTTCTCGCTCCGTAACCCAAAATTATACGAAAAATGCCTATTATTTAAAAGCCGATTTATCGAATTTTTTTGTTAGTATTGATAAAAATATATTGTTTGAACAACTTAAAAAACACGTTCCCGAGCAATGGATTTTGAAACTCTTAAAACAAATCCTTTTTCACGACCCAAAATCTAATGTTCTTGTAAAATCAAATAAAAATAAAATGGAATTAATCCCGAAATATAAAAGCTTATGGCATGCCCCAAGTGAAATAGGTTTGCCTATCGGAAATCTTACCTCTCAATTTTTTAGCAATGTTTATCTAAACGCTCTCGACCAATATGTTAAACATAGTCTTAAATGCAAATATTATTGCAGATATGTGGATGATTTCGTTATTTTTGCGGATAATCCTCAACAGTTGAATACTTGGTTTTTACAAATAGATAAATTTCTTGAAGATAATCTTAATCAAAGATTACATCCTAATAAAAAACTGATTAATAAGGTTTTTACAGGCATTGATTTTGTCGGTTTTATTATTAAGCCTAATAAAATGTTTATTAGACAAAGAACATTAAAACGTATTTATGGGGTTGTAAGAACATGGAAAAGTTTAATTCAGATTGATTTTGAAATTAATCTTTTAGAGATTTTTTTTAAAACGATGAACAGTTATTTTGGCATGTTAATTCAGACTAGCGGTTATGCTATTAGACAAAATTTATGTTTAAATATTATAAATTTATTTTTGGGTTGTGATAATAAATTTACTAAGTTGGTATTGAATTATTCGGTCGGGCATGTGGATTTCCGCAAGGGCGATGCGTAGCAAGCTCCTCCTAATGAGGGAAATCACGCTTTCCGGAGTTACCGATAATATAAGACATCTTGCCTGACAAGATGAATTTATATTAATTTTTCAAGTTTTATTTAAGATTTTTTTGTTCCTGATATAATAGATTAAGGCAGGAATTTAATCAAATGATAAAAAAAGAAGAAAAAAAGAAAATAAAAGTGGCGTTTCCGCATATGGGTACTATTTATATAGCTTGGGCGGCGGCGCTTAAAAAGCTCGGGATAGAGCCTTTTATTCCCCCATACACAAACAAAAAAACACTTTCTTTAGGTACAAAACATTCACCTGAGGCGATTTGTCTTCCGTATAAGCTTATTTTGGGGAATTTTATCGAAGCAATCGAGGGTGGAACGGATTATGTTGCAATGATTTCTTCCCCCGGCATTTGTAGGCTGGGAGAATATGGAAGCAGTATTCGATACGCTCTCGGCGATTTGGGATACAATGCCAAATATATTGAATTAGCCCTCTACGATGGGCTAAAAGGAATGTATAATTTTTCAAAAGAACTAATCGGTAAAAATGACCCTATTTTGTTTCTTCGCGTTATTTTGACAATGATTAGGACAATTTTTGTACTTGATGATTTGGAAACTGCACTTGCCTACTATCGAGCTAGGGAGATAAATCAAGGAACTGCCGAAAAACATTTTAAAAAAGGGTTAAATTATATATTAGAGGCAAATAATACAATAGAACTTAAAAAAGCTAAAAACATGGCTTTGGAGGAACTTCAAAAAACAGAAATAGACAAAGACAGAGAAATTTTGCATGTTGATTTGACGGGTGAGATTTTCCTTGTTTTGGATTACTTTGCTAATCAAAATATTGAAAGAGAATTGGGGAAAATGGGTGTTCAGACAAGAAGAAGTCTCACCGTCGGAAGCTTTTTGAAAGACGCGATTATTCCTAAAATATTCAGAAAGGGTGAAACTCATCTGCAACGTGCGTTTAGGATGGCAAAGCCATATTTAATGCGCGATATTGGCGGGGATGCGCTTGAATGTGTTTCTGACGTTGCTTGGGCAAGTGAAAAAGGAAAAGACGGACTTATTCATATAAGCCCTTTTACCTGCATGCCTGAAATTATGTCGCAAAATATTTTTCCAAGTATGAGAGAAGATTGTAATATCCCTGTTCTGACTTTAATTATGGATGAACAAACCGGTAAAGCGGGTTATATTACAAGATTAGAAGCCTTTGTTGACCTGATGAGAAGAAGAAAACGCAGAGAAAAACCCGATATTAAAATATCTCCAGAGGCAGAATCAATAATTTCAACTTAGAAAGCAGGCAAAAATGATTAAATATTTTCAAAAAGCTTTTCAAATAACAAACGAAAATATAATTTTAACGACACCTTTGGTATTTTTTCTCCTTTTGTTCAGTATTTATTTGGGGATTTCTCAAAATGCACCCGCGAATATTATATCGGCAATTTTGTTACTAATCACAATTTTATGTATGGTTAGTGCTTTTTTTGCAGGTTGGTTTTTTATGGTAAAAAAGGCTATTTGTCTTGATAAGCAAGAGTTTATAATTGATGAGGATAAAGCAAAAGCGTCTTTTAATTTAATAAAAGAAATTCCTGTAGGAATTGGCGAGTATTTTTTCTCTTTCGTAGGCGCTTTATTTTTATATACAGGATTATTTTTCTTGTTAATGTTTATTGGATATCAAATAGGGATAAATTTTATCGGCAATGTGGGATTAAGCATTAATGAGTTGAAAACGGTAATGAATTCTCCGGAAACGTTAAAAACTTTTGCTGCTTCGCTTTCCGCAGCACAGTTGTCGAAATTAAAGCTTTGGGATTTTTTGCTTATGGGAGTTATGGGGATTTATTCTTTTATAACAATGTTTTGGCCGGTTCAGATTATTATGAAGACCAAAAACCCGTTTACTGCGTTTTTTAAATCACTTGCATTTACCTTTAAAAATTTTCCATCGGCTCTGATATTATTTTTGTATATTTCTCTTATAAATTTTGTGATTTCTCTGGTGGTCTCCTATTCAACAATAAAGCCGATTGCATCGTTTTTGCCAATGATTTTATATTTAATGTCAATGTTGCTTTATTTCTATTTTGTTGTGTATGTTATTGTGTTAATATTTTTATATTATGATAGCAAGACGAACGAAGAAACAAAAGATAATTGCAATAGTGGGCCCGACAGCTGCGGGAAAGAGCAACTTTGCGATACAGATAGCAAAGGCGATTAACGGCGAAATAATTTCCGCGGATTCAAGGCTTGTTTACAAAGGTTTTGATATTGCGACAGCCAAACCCACGATTGAAGAACGACAAGGCATTGAACATCACCTGATAGATGTTGTTGAGCCGGAAGCTGATTATTCTGTCGCAAATTTTTTTGATGATGCAAAAATTGCAATCGAAAAAATTTGCGCTAAAGGTAAAACTCCAATTGTCGTTGGCGGCACAGGGTTGTATTTCAGAATTTTACTTGAAGATTTTGACTTGCCGAGAGTTGAGGCTGATTATGAGTTGCGAGGACGACTTGAAAATTTAGACACTCAAAACTTGCACCAAATGTTAAAAGAGCTTGACTCTGCAAGTGCCGATAAAATCCATTTTAATAATAAGGTTAAAATCATAAGAGCAATAGAAGTTTGCAAGTCTCTTAAGCGTCCACATTCAGAGGCAGCAGGTAAAAAGGAGCCTGAATTTGATGTTAAGTGGCTTGGTCTTAATCCACCCGCTAGAGCCGATTTATATGAAAAAATCGACAAAAGAGTTGATGAAATGATAGAAAAAGGCTTGATTGGAGAAACAAAATCTTTGCTTTTAAAGCACGGAAGAATAATTAATTTAATAAACACAATCGGATACAAAGAAATTTTGGAATATTTGGATGGACAAATTTCGTTGGAAGAATCAGTTTTGAAAATGAAGCAAAATACCAGACACTACGCAAAAAGGCAATTAACTTGGTTTCGAAGAAATCAGTCAATAAATTGGAACGATACAAAAGTATGAACGCAAGGTTAATTTTGATAAAATTTCGCTAAATTTGCTAATCTTAATTGTTTTTGTGTAATATTTTCCATAGTATTTTTTAATTCTTTTAATTCGTTTTCTAAAGTAGTTAAATCTTTGTGAACGGCTTGTATTTCTTGAGGTTTGGCTTCAACTTCCACCCAGCCGGAAGAGAACCAAGCATCTTTAAATCTATTTTCAAAATTATTGTAAAGATCTGACATCTGCATTCTCCTTATTTTTTTTGAAAATTTACTTTTACAAACATTGATTTGAGCATGTCTAAAACATCGTAATTACCATATTTAAAAGTATAGGGTTGGTGTAAGTATTCCTCAAGATTCGATTTTTCGTCTGATACGGCTAAATAACTGCCTGAATTAAAATCGAAACTTGTCATTTCCGCATAATCTATCATTGCCTCATCAACATCAAAATATTTATCTTCCATCTTTTTCACCCTTTCACATATCCTAACTCTTTTTTTATCGTCACATAGTGCAGGGTTCTTGAGCAATTTATAAGAAAAATTAACCTTTTGTTACAATGGAAGGTAACTAGTAACTAATCACCAGAAATCAATCGAGGTCAAAATTCTTTAGCAATAGGCGTTCGCACCTCCTCCTCACTTGCGGCACTACTGTCCGAGATAATTTCAGTCAAATTCAATTAGGTTAAAACACAGTTGTTTAAAGGAACAAGATGATTTAGGCGGAGGTTTTTTCATTGATATAGTTATTTAAGTTGAAAACAATGACAGAGTGCCTCATACAATGTGTTAAACAATTTCAATGCTGACCTTAATTGTTTCTTTAGCCAAGCCCAAAACTTTTCGATTTTATTTAAATCAGGAGAGTATGGAGGTT
>CAISJE010000196.1 GCA_903885635.1 uncultured bacterium | reverse complement strand
TAACATTTTCTAACAAATTTTGCATTTGTTCTGCAGTTCCATCAGGAAATGGTAATTTAGGTCGCATAATTCCTCCTGTAAATTATTACTTACAAGATTTATTATACATTAATACTTTATTGATTGCAAATTGGTATTAGAACATTAGAAAAAAATATGCCTGAAGTAGGGGTTACTTACGAAAGTTATAAGCCTTTGTTGAAGGAATGGTCAAATTGGTTAATAAGCGTTAAAAAAGGAGAAACAACTGTGGGAAAATACCCAAAATAATGAGTATAAGCAAGTAGGGTGCGGATTTAACCGCACCGTCATTCAACGCCTAAAATTATTCAGGCAAAAGAACAGAAATACTTGCATTGTTTATATTTAGATACTTTTTAGCTGTTTCAAGTAAATATTCGACAGAAATTTCATCCAAAACTTTCAAATAATTTTCAACCAATTTTAAATCATCGCAAACAGTCATGTAATAGCCTATTGTCTCGCCGATTTCAGAAACAGTTTCTGCGTTATATGCAAAATGGGATTTAATCTTCTTTTTTGCCTTTAAAAATTCGGCTTGGGATACAGGATTTAATCTAAGATTTTCAATCTCATTTTTAATCAACTCAATTGCCAAGTTTTTCTTTTCAGGTTTAAAATTAGCTTGAATAAAGAAATTATCACCGTCTCTAAATTGATAATGCTCCGCATTAATCATATTAAAAATCGGCTCAGGTTGTTTTTCTATCAGATTTTGATAGAGCCTTGAGCTTGTACCATCGCCAAGAATTATTGAAATCATTTCAAGGGCCGTAGAATTTTTTAAATCACAAGCCAAAGGTCCGAGATAGCCGAACATCATAAATGCTGAATTTATTTGAGCAGTTTGTTCAATATATTTTGTTTCACTGATTGGTAAATCAAGCTCATTCACAGAATTTAAGCCGCCACGTTCACCCCATTTGTTTTCGAACTCATTAATAACCTTGTTTAAAACAACCTCGTTGTCAAAATCACCCACAATGATAGTGGTTACATTTTCAGGAGTGTAAAAATTTTTGTAATAATGCATAATTTCATTTTGAGAAATTTGTGAAATTATTTCAGGCGTTCCGATAACATCTCTTTTATAAGGATGGTTTGTGTACATGCTTGAGTTGCAAGCGTTATAAACCTTTGTCCAAGGTTGGTCTTTGCGCATGCGAATTTCTTCGATTACCACATGGCGCTCACGCTTATCTTTAACATTTTTATCGTTGACATCAAATTCTGCGCCGACTTCATGCTCAGGAATAACAGGATCTAATATCATATCGGCATGGAGCTCGATTGCTTCGTAAAAATCCTTATTATTCTCGCCTTTTGGAAGTGTTACGTAATAAAATGTGTAATCTTTCCAAGTCGCGGCGTTCACCACTGCACCTTTTGCTTCAAGAATTCTATCAAAATCGCCCGCAGGGTGCTTGTTCGTCCCTTTAAACATTAAGTGTTCAAGAAAATGTGATATCCCGTTATTTTTCTCGTCTTCGTTTATAGAACCTGTTTTAATCCAAGAACTGACATTAACGAGCCCGCCCTCTTTGTGAGCCAGCACAATCGTATGACCGTTTTGAAGCTTATAGACTTCAACATCTTTAGTTAAAAACGGATATTTTACCTGTGATTTTTTAACTTCCATTTTCTCATTATACATTAAATATAAAATTAATAAAAATATAAAGGGCGGATTTTTTGTTTAGACAAAAAATCCGCCCTTATGTTAATTTATAAAATCATTTTATTTAAAATGATTAATTACGCCATAATCATTTCTTTTTGTACGTTTTTACTCGCAATTTCAACAAGGCTTCTTGCGACTGCCATCATAGCAAGCGAAGAATCCATTTTGTTAATGCAAGAACCGACTCCAATTGCGCTTGCGCCTGCAGCAAAAGCCAAAGCCGCAGTTGTATTAGTAATTCCACTTGCTGTCATTACAGGAACGTCAACATTTCTTGCTATTTCAATTGTGTTTGCAATCGAAACTTGAGCCGCTTCCATCAATCCTCTCGCGCCCTCGCTTTGGATGTTTGCTATAGCCGCACCTTCGGTTTGAATTAAGTCAACGCCGAGTTCTTCAAGTTTTCTTGCCAAATCTATTTGATTAGCAACACAAATATGCCCCGGAACAGTTACGCAAACAAATGTTTCTGATTTATTAATCAAAGACATTGTTTTTCTTGCTAATTCCAAAACTTCTTCTGCTCCCATTCTTACGCCTATTTTGTACAACGCATCAAAATTGCCCAATTCAATTGCGTCAGCACCCATTTTTACAGCTTGAGCAAGTTCTTCAGGAACAATAGAAGATACAAATAAAGGAAGCTCAGTTAATTGTCTTGCGACTTCAAAAATTTCTTCATTTGCACAGATATCAATTGCGCTTGCACCTGCTTGGTTTGCAGCAGATACAACTTTTTTGACGTTTTCAATGTCAAAATTATCAATTCCCGCAATAATTTTTACGGCTCTTTTTTCTTTTAAATGTTGCTTAAATAAATCAATTCTGTTCATATTTTCTCCCTTCATAATAATATAGTATTTCACATGATAATCTCAATTCCCCTTTATTGTACCATTAAAGTTTTAATAAGGTCAAGAATTAATCTATTATTTTTTTATTTGTAGGTAGTTAAAGCCGTTAATATCATTAAAAATTCGTTTAAGTGGAGGGATTATGCAAAATTTAATAAAAAAAACTATCTTCGTTTTTGTAATAATGTTTGGATTTGTACAAACGCCGATTTGTCAGGCGCAATTTTACGATCAGGACGAACAAATTAATATAAATGTCTACGAAAAAATAACACCTGCCATTGTTACAATCGACGCACAATTAAAGGATGGGGTTTCTAGTGGAACAGGCTGTTTCATAACCCCCGACGGAGTTATTCTGACAAGTTCTCATGTTATTGAAGGCTCTAATGATATTGATATAACAACCTATTCGGGAAAAGTCTATAAAGCAAATGTGATATCCATTTTGGGTAAAAATAACGATTTAGCATTATTAAAAATAAATTCTAAGGAAATAACTGAAATAATTAAACTGGGAGATTCAGAGGACGTTAAAGTCGGGCAAAAAGTGTTGGCAATCGGTAACCCTTTTGGATTTTCAGGGACTTTAACCCAAGGAATAGTCTCAAGAATAGACTATTCAAAAAATAAGATACAGACAGATGCCGCAATTAATCCCGGAAATTCAGGTGGGCCATTATTAAATTCATCAGGTGAAGTTATCGGAATAAGCCAGTCTATCTACAATCCCGATAATAATAAGTCTAATATCGGGATTGGATTTGCGGTTCCAGTGAACTCCGTAAAAGAATTTATAGATCTTGCAAAAATTTCAAAGAAATTTTAAAATATAAAAAACGACTTCTCTTTCATTGAAAAGCCGTTTTTTTACTAAACATATTTTAACTTCTATGCTACCAAATTAAGTTGACCACTACTATTCTGCGGTATTTTAATTCCATTCTGAACAGCATATGCCCGAACAGCTTCAGGTCCTTGTAAAATAATTCGGGTAGGAACTCCAAGATTAACCAACTCTGCATCACGACTTTCTTTGGACTTATCACTAAAATCGTTGACAGGTTTACCTCTTCGAATTGCAAGTTCTGCTATTTGGTTCAAATCAATACTTTGCTTTGTAGCATCTTGTTCGATTGCAGACAAAGTACCTTCATCCATTGCCTTTTCAGAAACACCCAAGTTTTTGAGCATTTTATTAATCTGCCAATGGCTTAAAGTTTGCCCCACAGCATTCTTAACAGCATAAACATTCATATCGGTTCTCCTTATTTTTTTGATAAAACGCTATACTATATATAAGTATTTTCATATCGCATGATTTCAAAAGTATATACAATTTTTACAAAAGTTTACATACTGTTTTTACAATAAAATAGAAAAATATTAATGTTATAATTATACCGAGTTGTAGTCAAGGCATAACCGATTTCATGTTGTTGGGTTTGATAACCCAACCTACTTCCCAAATTAAAGTCAGGCTTTGATTGCAACTCGGTATAAGATTTAAATAAGGTCTGTAATATGAAAAAATATATTATTATTCTAATTATACTTTGTGCATGCGGGGCGTTTTTTTTGCTCGCAAAAAAAACGCCCGACAATACAAAACACAGCGAAGTAGTATTTTGGACACTTCAAATGAGCGATTTTTCACCTTATATGAACGAAGTTATAGCGAATTTTGAAAAACAAAACCCAAAAGTTAAAATTAAATGGGTAGATGTTCCTTTTTCTGAGGGTGAAAAAAGAACACTTGCGGCAATTTTAAGTGATAATCCGCCTGACTTAATCAATCTAAACCCAGATTTTTCAGCTACCTTAGCACAAAAGGGGGCATTAGAAAAAATTGACGAAAGCACTGTAGGACAATTCAGTCAAGAGATTATCAATTCACTTAAATATAAAGATGAATTGTATGCTATTCCTTGGTATGCAACATCTGCTATCACGATATACAATAAGGCTTTGTATAAAAAAGCCGGATATTCGACCCCGCCTGTAACTTATGAACGATTAGCAGGGATAGCTCAAATAATAAAAGGGGAAACTCATGCTTATGCCTTTATGCCTACAATAACGGAAAATGATACAATGCTAAAAATATTGAACAAATATGGAATTAATTCTTGGGAAAATATTAACAGTAAAAAATCCGTGAAAATTTTCGATTTTTATAAAAGATTATATTTGCAGAATTTAATCCCTAAGGAAACCATTACTCAAACCCAAAGAGAAGCACTGGAAAAATATATGTCAGGTCAAATAGTGTTTTTTCAATCCGGCGCAAATTTTCTAAATATGATTAAAGAAAATTCTCCTTCTATGTATAAAGATACGGATGTAGCCGGACAAATCAAGGGCGATTTGGGGCAAAATGATTTTTCACTAATGAATTTGGTAATCCCTTTAAAAGCCTCCAAAAAGCAGGATGCACTTAAATTTGCGCTATTTTTAACTAATGAAGAAAATCAGCTTAAACTTGCAAGACTCACAAATATTATAGCAACGAATAAACATGCTCTCAAAAATGATTTTTACACACAATATGACAGTAGTGATTTAATGGCGAAAGCTCGTGTTATAAGTGCGAAGCAACTCAATAAAATTCAGCCTGCATTAAGACAAAACAAAGGACAAAAAGAGATTAATTTACTAATAAATACGGCCGTTCAGGAGATTTTGTTAAACGATTCTAACACTCAACAGGTGTTAGATGAAGTGGCAAAAAAATGGAAAATACTGGCTGAATAGTTGAAAGCTAGAAGTTATAAAAAGTAACTACTCAGGTATAAACCCCTTTACGTCTCGCCCTCGCCGTCAGTACGAGACGAGGGGTTCTTGGGTAGAAAACCATTGAGGGGACGAAGCAATCTCATTCGCCTTTGGTCATGCTTCGGGGAGATTGCTTCGGTGTACATCTTTTGTCACATTCGGCACTCAAGGTCTCGCAATGACGCAAGAGGGACTGGCTTGAACAAGATTGCTT
>CAISJE010000195.1 GCA_903885635.1 uncultured bacterium | reverse complement strand
GTAATAGAAACTGCAAAAAAACAGAATATCAGTATATTAGAGGCTTTATCCCCTGGCTTCTCATTTGCATAAAACACAAACCTTTAATTATACCAAAATCAGGGTTGACTTACAAATCACCCTGCTGACCTGTTACCCATTTTGTTTTTACGTAATGGATTTGTCACTAAATAAGAATCGGCTTTTGGACTTCTAACGAAATCCATTTGGATGCCATTGACTCCTAATTGCGTTGGTAAATACTTAGCTAAATCAATGCAAAATTCATTTATTCTAGGTACTGTTATATTTAGCATAGCTGTTCCGATAAATTCAGTAAACTAAATATTTTAAAAACAAACAAATAAAAAATTGCCATGAATTTTTCAATCTTTACATTTCTAAATCAAAATCAGTAAATTTAGTATTATTGGATGATGGTCAAGAAGCCTCAAATATGAGATGATTGCAGTTGGAAATAGGGATTAAAACATATAAAAAGTTGGGGAGGATGAGTTGAATTTAACGGCTGTTTTTGCACTCTTGACGGGTTTAGTTATGGTTTTTGCCACACAAGCATTTGAAGGCGGTTCGATTTTGGTCTTAATCCAACCTACGGCGTTTTTCATAGTAGTTGGCGGAACTTTTTGTGCGGCTCTTTTAAACTTTAACTACGCAACAATCCAAAATGCGTTTAACAATGCAAAGGCAATTTTCTATAAAGAAGAAAACAAAACTATAAAAGTTATTGATGACATAATTCAATTGTCTTACTATGCACGAAAAAACGGTATTTTTGCCCTGCAAAATGTTCTCAGTGGAGTCAGGGATAACTTTTTATCAAGAGGCTTACAACTGGCGATAGATTTGAATAATCCGCAACTCCTGTATGATGTTTTATCCGCAGGGATTTCTTATGAGGAAGAAGAAGAATTAATCAGCTCAAGAGTTTTTGAAGCACTGGGCGGCTATGCTCCTACATTTGGAGTTATTGGTGCCGTTATGGGCTTAATTCAAGTTATGTCAAATATTCAAGACATACGAATACTTGGAACAGGGATTGCGACGGCATTTGTTGCAACTTTGTACGGAGTTGGTTTAGCCAACCTTATTTTACTTCCGATAGCGGGAAATCTTAAGCAAAAAACAAGAGAAAAAATATTACTGAAAGAAGTTATGCTCCAAGGAATTATGTCAATATTAATGCAAGAAAATCCGGCGATAATTGAAGAAAAACTCGTCGCATATCTAAAATTTCACCACAAAAATAATAGTAGGACATAAGCAACATGCGTAATGATTACTATACAAATTCCAAAGATTATATAAACCGCTGGGTCGTGTCTTATGCGGATTTTGTTACAATGCTTTTGGCGTTATTTATGGTGATGTATGCAGTTTTGCGTATAGATAATCAAAAATTAACCGAATTCCAAAATAAAATGCACAAAACATTTTCAGAGCAACCAATCGAAAATGTTACGAAATATCAAGCAAATTCTAAGATAAATTCGACCCAAAATGCTAATATTGAGAAAATATTAAGAGATAATATATCTCAGTCTAAATCCATAAAACTTTTAAAAGGTGATAAAGGGCTAATTATAAGGCTAAATAACACTCTTTTATTTGATGAAGGTTCTGCAAAAATAAAAGAAAATGCGCAAAAGCCCCTCAACGAAATAACTAAAGTATTAACAAAAATAGATAATCCTGTTATAATAGAGGGACATACGGATTCTACTCCGATAAAGAATGCAAGATATCAATCAAACTGGGAGTTAGCAACGGCAAGGGCAACTAATATCATAGATTATATAGTTAAAAACCGAAAGATATCACCAAAAAGATTGTGTGCGGTGGGTTACGGAGAATACATGCCTGTAGCTGACAATACAACAATTAGTGGTAGAATGTTAAATAGAAGAGTTGATATAATAGTATTAGACAAGTAAGAAAAAACTGGAGATGAAAAATGGCAAAACCCAACCAACCAAAAGATATTAAACCCAAAACCGAGGGAGAAGACAAACCGAAAGTAAAAATTGAAATTGATGATAATATGAAAGTAATAATAACAAATCTGGTGACAACTATTTTGATTTGTATTCTGTTTCTTAGTGTCAATTATGTTTTGCAGTCAAGTTTATTGAGTTCAAAGCTATCCAAAATGGCGCCAACCGATGAAAATGCTCCTGTTACTGAAGCTGATACAAGCGAGGATACGGATAAAGTTCAAAGAGGATTTATTGTAGATTTGGGAGATTTTATTTTAAATTTAAGTGATACTTCGCCAAGGAAATATCTAAAAATCAACGTGGCATTAGAAATGTCAAATAAACCTGAAGATGCAGTTGCAGAAGCCCCTGCTGGTGGTGGTCATGGCGAGGGCGAGGGCGCAGCACCAGCAGTAAATCCCTTAGAAGCAGAAATGGCTCAATTTAAACCGGCGATAAGAGATTCGGTTATTACAACTTTATCGAGTAAAGCTTCAGCAGAGCTTTCAACTGTTGCAGGAAAAGAGTTGGCAAAAGAACAAATAACAGAAGCTGTAAATGGTATTTTTGCGGGTGAGAGAGAAGTTCTCAGGGTTAGTTTCGGACAATTTATAATTCAATAATCGGATAAAAATGAGGAAAAATGACAAATCCACAGTCAAATGAAAATTTTAATACAAATTTAGCTTATACGCTTGATATGGATACATCAGGCGAAGATGTCTATAATCCTTATTCTGAAGATAACTCTGAAGAAGATTACAAAAAGGGTTATAAGTTATATAATTTTAGACGTCCGGATAAATTTTCAAAAGACCGCCTAAGAGCATTACAAGATGTTCACAGGGAATTTTCCAGACAAATATCACTTGTTTTAACAGCTTATTTAAGAATGCATATAGAAATAAACATTGTATCAACGGACCAATTAACTTATGATGAATTTATGCGCTCAATGCCTTCTCCGATTACTATTGGTATTTTTGAACTCAACCCGTTACCGGGGCAAATACTCTTAGGCATTAGTTTTGAAGTTCTCTCATGTATTGTAGATAGAATGCTCGGTGGTGTAGGTTTAAGCGAAAACAGGCAAAGAGAATTGACTGATATAGAGGAAGCCCTAGCCAGAAAGGTTATTGAAAGAACGGTTAAAACCCTTGAAATCGCTTGGAGTAGCATTCTTCCTGTTCAATCAAATGTTGTTGGACTGGATAATAGTTATCAAATGATACAAGTCGCAACTTCAGGTGAAATAGTCGCTTTAATAACATTTGAAGTGCAAATAGCTGGCAAATACTTCGGCTTAATAAGTTTATGTTTCCCCTATCCTGTCTTAGAAAATATTTTAGTACATTTAAGTACTCAACATATATTCCAAACCAAAGGGATTGTTGCGACAACTGAAGAACGTCAAAAAATGATTCAAAAATTAAATACTTCCAAAGTGGATTTGAGCGTTTTATTTGGTTCGTGTGATATCGCACTTGCAGATTTTTTAGACATTAAAGAAGGCGATATTATCAAACTTGAAAATAAAACTAATGAAGACTTGATTGTAAAGGTTAATGATGAAAAGAAATTTTTTGCAAGACCGGGGACATTGAAAAATAAAATATGTGTAAAAATAACTGATAGATATGATGCAACAATTGATTCATTAAAAGGATATATTTAATGATTAAGGATAGAAAGGGTTTTTAAATGCCAAAGGAACAGGACGAAAAATTAAAACAAGAACAACCTGAAGAAATTACTCAGGCTCAAGAACCAACCGATGAAAAGGTTGAGCTTGATGAAGTTGCAACGGAGAATATGGATGAGGAAGTGGAACTGACACAGCAAATTGAGGCAGATAAACCGGTTACAATTCAGCCTGTTAAATTTGCATCTTTTGGCGAGCTGGGGCAAATGCAAGGAGAAGCTAATAAAAATCTTGCAATCTTAATGGATATAAAACTACAACTTACAGTCGAGTTAGGTAGAGCCGAACTGCCTATTAAAAAAGTTTTAGAACTTACCCGTGGTTCGATTATTGAGCTTGAAAAAGTTGCAGGCGAACCTGTAGAACTTTATGCGAACGGGAAATTAGTGGCACACGGTGAAGTCGTTGTAATTGAGGATAATTTCGGACTGAGAATAACAAGCATAACAGAACCCGAAGATAGATTAGAAGGATTAAAAGACTAAGTTCGGCTATATTCAGGGTGAGACTTACTTGCATAGTTATTTTTTTGACTAACACCATAAAATCCCAAAGTAGAAAAATTTAATCACTTGTGATAAGTTTCGCCTTTTTGGATTTTAAACGCACGGTAAATTTGTTCAAGCAGCAAAAGCCTTGCAAATTGATGTAAAAAAGTCATGCTCGAAAGGCTTAGTTTTAAATCAGCCCGTTCTGAAACGGTTTTTGCCAACCCGCAAGAAGACCCGATTACAAAAACAATTTCGTTGTAACCTTGATTGCCTATTTCTTCAAGTTTTTGGGCGAATTTTTCTGAGGAAAAATTCGCCCCATTTATTTCAAGAGTTATAACATGAGAGTTTGGCTTAATTTGTGCCAAGATTTTTTCAGCTTCTTGTGCCAAAATTTTTGCGGTTAAATTTACATCTTTTATTTCAAGCGGATTAATTTCAACAATTTCCATACTCGCATATGGGGTAAGTCTTTTTAAGAATTCAGAAATACCTTCTTTCAAAAACTTTTCTTTAATTTTGCCCAAAGCAATGATTTTAATATTCATTGCTATTTGTTTTTTGGCTTGTATTTTTAACAACCCCATTTGCGACAATATTATTAGGAACTATTAAAAGTCCCCCATCAGAGCACCTAATTTTTGTGGAACGAAGGTTTATATCTTCTACAATCCCCTCAACCGATTTATCTTGGATTGCTTGATTAATCACAATATAATCCCCAATTTTATATGCCTTATCTGCCAAAATCGAAAACGAGCCGAAAACATTTGAAATGGTTTCTTTGGCACCAAAACCAACAGCCAAACCTGTAATCCCGAAACCTGCAATAAATGAAGTTATAGAGTAACCATGGTTTTGCAATATAGTTGCAACAGCAAGAAAAATAACCGTTATTTTGAGCAATTTATCAATCAGAGGCATGAAGCCTAAAATGGTTGTGTCGGATTGTTTTAAAAGAATTTTGGTTTTAATATTTTCCTCAAAAATATTAATTAATTTGAATAAAACAAAGACTCCGACAATAGCGAAGACAAGCTCGATTATTTCATTATTATATTTTGAGATAAAGTCTAAAATCATATTTTCCCCTTATTTTTTTGTTACAAACCACTTAAAACATCAGTCTGTTTTTCTTCAGCGAAAGA
The DNA here is from genome assembly GCA_903885635.1 of uncultured bacterium. Taxonomy (GTDB): domain Bacteria; phylum Cyanobacteriota; class Vampirovibrionia; order Gastranaerophilales; family Gastranaerophilaceae; genus CAIPUE01. The sequence continues at coordinate 296 of CAISJE010000195.1, read as the reverse complement.
GCCAATATTGCTAAAAAAGCGGAAGACGAGACTCGAACTCGCAACAACCTGCTTGGAAGGCAGGTACTCTACCATTGAGTTACTTCCGCATATTAATTTCCGCTTAAATTAACTTTAATATAAACAAAAATAAATTTCAACAAAAAATTGGTTCTTACTAATACCAATTTGCAATCAATAAAGTATTAATGTATAATAAATCTTGTAAGTAATAATTTACAGGAGGAATTATGCGACCTAAATTACCATTTCCTGATGGAACTGCAGAACAAATGCAAAATTTGTTAGAAAATGTT
>CAISJE010000194.1 GCA_903885635.1 uncultured bacterium | reverse complement strand
TAACATTTTCTAACAAATTTTGCATTTGTTCTGCAGTTCCATCAGGAAATGGTAATTTAGGTCGCATAATTCCTCCTGTAAATTATTACTTACAAGATTTATTATACATTAATACTTTATTGATTGCAAATTGGTATTATTAATTGGGGATGAGGTACATGGTCTTGGCGCAGAGAAACAAAGTATATCGCTTTTCCCTTCTGCGGTGTATCGAATTGGCTTATCAGCTACGCCAAAACGCTGGTATGATGAACAAGGAACAGAAAGGTTAAATGAATATTTTAAAAAAACAGTAATGGAATACGATTTGGAAGATGCCATCAATGATAAAGCGTTAACCCCATATGAATATGAACCAATTTTAATTGAATTAAATGAAACAGAGATTTTAAACTTTGAAGAATTATCAAAAAAAATAAGTGCCCTTATGTGTAAAAAACATAAAACAAAAGAAGACAAGGAGGCGATAGAACGATATTGCATAAGAAGATCTAGGCTCCTTGGCAAAGCAGAGAGTAAGATCCCTGAATTGATTAAACTAGTAAAGGGACATAAAGAAGCGACTGAAAATAATGGAGAGAAATATCTTCATAACTTATTTTATTGTGCTCCTGGTGAACATAAACAAGTTTTGGATGCATTGTCAAATGCTGGAATAAAAGTACATGAGTTTGTTGCACACGTAAAACCAGAAGTAAGGAAACAAGTTTTAGATTCATTTGCCAAAGGAGAAATTGAGGGAATAGTTGCAATTAAATGCTTAGATGAAGGCGTTGATGTTCCTGCAACAAAAAGAGCCTATATTTTGGCTAGTTCAACAAATCCTAGAGAATTTGTCCAAAGAAGGGGAAGGGTTTTAAGACAAAGTAAAAAAACAGGTAAAGTTAAAGCTTATATATATGATTTTTTGATAGGACCTTGGTCAATAAATAATTATTCAAATCAAACGGCGCAGGCTTTATTGAGAAGAGAGCTTCCTCGGTTTTCAGAATTCAATAGTTTAAATTCAAATAAATATGAGATTCAGGAAAAAATAAAATATATTTGTTCATATTTCAATCTACTAAATGAAATAGATATGAAACCATGGGATGTTTATGATACTATTATGAAGAATAATGCATTAGATGTTATATAAAGGGGGAGATGGTTATGTGTGATAATTTCAGATTAAATCCAATTGATAAAATAGATAAAATTGAAGATGCGAAAGTCAAGGCAATTTGTACAATTGCTATTAATGAGGCACAAAAGAATATAAATATATCTAGAAATATCGCAGAAGAACGTGTGGTTCTTGCGATTAGACAGAATATTCTTCAAATATTATAGGAGCTTTGGAAGATATGAAATTTAAACAACTTACTTTAAACAACTTTAGACAATACGTAGGTGAGCAAACCATTTCGTTTTGTAATGATAATTCTAAAAGTGTTACTCTGATCTTTGGAGCTAATGGTTTTGGCAAAACTGGTATTTTTAGGGCAATAATGTTTGCTTTATACAATGAAAAGTCCTTAGCACAAGATGCCTTAAGTAATGAAGAAAAAAGAGAAGGATTAATTTTAGTTAATCAAAAATTACTTGAGCAAAACCCGGGAGAAAAAATTACAGCATCAGTAACCCTTGAGTTTGAAGATAATGGCAAAAAATATATTAGACATATTGCGAAATAAAATAATGCCAAAAACTAAAAAGACGATTTTTCATCAAGGTTTGTTCTCTTTATGCAAAATCTAAATGAAAATTCCAAAGTCCTGCACAAACCTTAACAAATTTGTCATCTATGCC
>CAISJE010000193.1 GCA_903885635.1 uncultured bacterium | reverse complement strand
TTAATCATCTACAAAATCACAATCGGGAAATCGGCATTGTTGTTTTGACAACAATTCGGTGAAAGGACGTGCCCAAAGGCATAAAAAAAAAGACCCATCTGAAAGATAGGTCTTTGAAAAAAATGCCCTGGGCCGGACTTGAACCGGCACTGGGGGTGAACCCAATTGGATTTTAAGTCCAACGCGTCTACCGATTCCGCCACCAGGGCTCAATATTTATATTTGGTTGTCAATTTCTTTGTTACTCTGGCGGATTCGATAGACGCCGCGTCTACCTCCCCTCCTCCTTTTTTTAATACTTAATTAAAAAAAGCGGAGTCCTTGCCACCAGGGCTCAATTTTTATATTTGGTTGTCAATTTCTCATAACAGGCGCCCGAAGACATCTTCAATCGTAATATAAAAAAAATTATCTGTCCAGTAGTTTTATTTTGAGGTAAACTTTCTTTAAATCGTTCAACATCAAATAACGAGGTGAACCCTCCGCCGTTGAATGATTTCGAAGCAAGTATGAAGGATGAAAAATCGGCATCACAGGATATTTTTCCCCATTAATTTCTATATCAAAAACTTCACCCCTAATCTTTGAAATGGTTGATTTACCATTGTAAAAAGATTTCAACGCCGTAGCCCCACAAAGTAAGATTATTTTAGGAGCAATAATCTCGAGTTGTTCAAGCAAAAATCGCCGACAAGCCACTTTTTCAGCATTTGTAGGCACCCTGTTTTTTGGCGGACGGCATTTTACAGTATTAATTATGTACAAATCTTTTCCCCTTGAAAGTCCTGCTTCGTTTAAAAATTCGTTCAAAAGTTTTCCGGCTCTGCCGATAAATGGAATTCCCTGCAAATCTTCATTTTCTCCCGGAGCCTCGCCTATCAATACGACAGATGCGGTCTTAGGATTTCCATCCGCAAAAACCGCATTATGTCTTGTATTATTAAGCTCGCAGGCCTTACAATGATTACATCTTAGTTTTAATTTTTCAAGAGCTTCTTTTTTTGATATCACTTTTAATTTCTCATTTGATGGAGATTGCTTCGTACCGTCAATATTTTTCAAACTACAAGGTTGTAATCTCGCAATGACGTACTCCTAAGGCTCGTTCCTCTCCAAGAATTACGTCACTTGATATTAGAGAATGTCCACGCATCAAAACTTGGAGATTCTGCTATTTTCATATCTTGCTTTTTACTTCCCGATGTAGAATCATCATGAGCGATTGGTTGGTACAATCGGTTATAATATTCAATAACCATTCTGTCTGAATTAAAATAAGCTTCTGCTGTCCTCATTGCCTGACGCATTAATCTAGCCCATTCCTCTTTATTTTCGTAATAAGTAGGGATAATATCATTTTCAATAGTATTCATGATAGATTCATGATCTTTCCAGTGTCTTTCTTCCCAAGGCATTTCATCATCCAATCCTTCATACTCAACGGTGTAGCCGTTAATTCCATTGAAAGTTCCTTCAACAGTCCAACCGTCATAAATAGAAAGATGCAACGCACCATTCATATTAGCGGACATGCCTGAAGTTCCTGATGCTTCAAACGGCCTTAAAGGAGTATTCAACCAAATATCAGAACCTTTTTTAAGCTTAGAACTCAATTCAAGCTCATATCCGGGAAGAACAACAACATTTTTAAGTGTATGAGAACGATGTAAGATTTTGTTAAACATTTCGCGTCCCATAACGTCATCAGGGTGGAATTTACCTGCAAAAATTATTTGAATTTTATTTGAATCCAAAAGCCTGTTCAATCTGTCTTTGTCCATCAAAATCAGCCAAGCACGTTTGTAATCCGCAAATCTTCTTGCCCACGTAATTGTCAAAACATCAGGGTCGAACCTTTTCCCTGCGGTATCTGCGATATATTTAAATAATTCAACTTTCATTTCACGTTTAGCAGCTAACAATTCATCAAACGTTTTCGCCGCACCGATACGGTGATCTTGCCAGTAATGTATATTTACGGCATTGGTAATGGCTCTAATCGGGCATCTTCCATCGACCCATTCCCACATTTTATTAGCCACAAGCCCGTGGAGCTGAGAAACCGCGTTAGCAATTCGGCTCAATCTCAAAGCCGCTACTGTTAAAGAGAAATTCTCGCCACCAAGTGCGACAACTTTTTCTCTCGGACAACCTGCAAAAAATCCGCCCTGCATTAGTGTATCAACCCAGTGAACTTCGTTGCCTGCCGCAACCGGAGTATGAGTTGTAAACACGGTTTTTCTTTTAACTTTTTCAACATCTCCGTTATATTGTCTTAAAAGTTCAAACGCCGCAGGCAAAGCATGACCTTCGTTCATGTGAATAACGTCAAAATTATATCCCACCAGTTGTAATATTTTAACACCCGCAATCCCCAAAATTGTTTCTTGAGCAATTCTAATTTTTTCGTTTCCATCATATAATTTATAAGAAATACTTCTTGCCCATTCACTGTTTCCATCAATATCCGTGGTCAAAAGGTAAACAGGGCACGTTCCAAACAAGCTGGGCTCAACTCTAAACGCTTTAACCTTAACACTTTCACCGAAACATTCAACTTCAGTATAAATATCTAAATCAGTTAAAAAATCATAATATTTTCTTATATAAGCAACTTCAACTTGACCTGTATGGTCTATTCTTTGGTCATAATAACCGTAAGACCATAACATTGTTACCCCGACCATCGGCATTTGTAAATATCCTGCAGATTGCATGTGAGAGCCAGCCAAGAACCCTAAACCACCTGAATAAGTGCTAAGTGACTGGTCCATTGCTATTTCCATTGAAAAATAAGCTACATTTGGTAATGACATAATTTATCCTTTTTTCTGTGTATTTGTTCGGTAGAGCAATAAACTTGCTCAAATAGAATTTATTAATTTAAGTTATATCTATAATATAGCATAAATTCAAGATATTAAATATTAATTCTCAATATTGATTTAAAAAGTACGATAAATGGAGGAAAAATACAACGTAACAGGTCAGCAGGAAAAAATTTCATGCAAATGGAGCATGAAAAATTGACATGAAGTGTTAAATTAATTGAATGATAGATGAAAGATGTAAAGACTGTTCATTATTCTTGGAATTTCAAGAATTAAAGAAAATGTT
>CAISJE010000192.1 GCA_903885635.1 uncultured bacterium | reverse complement strand
TTCAACCTCCATACTCTCCTGATTTAAATAAAATCGAAAAGTTTTGGGCTTGGCTAAAGAAACAATTAAGGTCAGCATTGAAATTGTTTAACACATTGTATGAGGCACTCTGTCATTGTTTTCAACTTAAATAACTATAAATAATTAATTCCAAGTAGCAAAAAAATATTTTTATCGATATTATATAAATGATGGTTATTAAAAAGGAGGATTAAATATGATTACAAGAATAGATTTTTCACAAAACGAAGTTCGAAAAAGGCAAAACACAAAGAATAACATAGGGTTGCAAACCCAAAATGCTCAACACTCACCATCTTTTGGATCGGTATATATTCATGATACAACATTTGAGCGTCTTTATCCTTTAAAAGGATTCCTAAATAAATTATTCCCGAATTTTCAAATTGAGTTATTGATGCCAAAACCTCCAAGATATGCTCCAACACTTGATGATTTAATAAATACAAAAACAAAAACTCCAATTAGTGTGATTATAACGTCAAGTCCTCTTAAGCCGATGTATAACGGAGGTCTAAAGACCATCTGCAGTGGCTTTGAGCAAATTCCTAAAATGTTTAAAAAAGAGGCAATACTGGCTCAAGTACTTAAAAAAAATAATAAGGACTTAAATATAATCACAGATCATACTCGCTGGGGGCATTATTTAAGTAGCCTTTTTAATTAAGTGTATAGCGAAAGCCGCCGAAAAATGATTTTTCGGCGGCTTTAATTTTATAAATAATAATCGTTCTATTTTCCGTTTATTGTCGGCTGAACAAACACTCTCGCCGCCAAATCCTTGTCAAGCAAGTACAAAGCACTCTTATCCTCGCCGATTAATTTCAGTTTTGAGATAATGTCTTGGGAGTTAGCTTCTTCTTCAACCTGTTCGTCAATAAACCAATTCATATAAGAAATCGTCGCTCTGTCTTTGACTTCTTCGGCAATACTTATAATATCATTAATTAAGCCGGTTACGTAAACTTCGTGTTTAAGCACTTCTTCCATAACCGAAAGAGAATTTTCCCAGTTGTTAGGCGGAGCATCAATAGCTGTTAATACAACTTTTTCTCCTCTATTAATCAAGAAATCATAGATTAACATCGCATGGGCTTGTTCTTCTTGCGCTTGAATTCTCATCCAGTTCGCAAAACCGAGTAGCCCTTTATCCGAAAAATAAGCAGACATGGATAAATACAAATATGCCGAGTAAAGTTCTTTATTTACTTGGGAATTAAGGATTTTTCCTACTTTTTCATTAATCATATTTCGCCTCCCATAATCCGTGGAGGTTACAATATTCCCTTGCTGTTAATTTCCCTATATCATAGCCCTTAAGGTCAAAAATAGGTTCTTCGGACGGGTAAAGATATTTTCTTTTTACATATCTCTCATCTTCTGAAACAACCTCAACAAATTGGATGTAGTGTTCGTTTGTCGTAGGATGCAAAACACTTCCTATTCTCACTTCCAATTCTTCATCTTTTTTAACAAAGAAAGGAACGTGTTTTTCGGTTGCCGCATCTGTTGTGTTTGCTTTAAGCAAAGCCATTGGCTGGCCGCAACAAACTAACTCTCCGATACCTTCTAAAACAACTTCGACGAAGTTACCACAAACTCCGCATTTATACATTTCTAATTTTTTTGTCATAATATGCCTCCTTTTTTACAAATTCATTTTAACATAAAAAGAAATTATGCAATTATCTAAATTGGTAATTAATTAAATAATTGGTAAATTAAAACGTTATTTGGATTAAAAAATTTTGAGTAACCTTTCACCTACGGGAAGATACTACTTACCCTTGACCTTATTGCTTCTCTTTATCTTCCTATTACTACAAACGCGATTGCTTTTGTTTTATCGTGAGATAGGCTTATTTGTATTGTTAAATTATTGTCGATTTTATTCAGCAATCTTACCTTGGGGCAATTATTTTCGCCATGATAAATCTCTATTTGATTAAGTCTAGGGTGGCTTATCCCCATGGAATTTAAGGCTTTAATCACTGCCTCTTTAGCGCAAAAGCGCACCGCAAAATGGCTTGCCGGATTAGGCTTGGAAAGACAGTATACCTGCTCGTTTTGGGTATAAATTCTATCCAAAAACTCTTGCGACTTGTCCTCAAATCTTTTTATATCTTCTATATCAACGCCTATTGTCAAATTTCACATCCTTCTTTAGAGACGGTCACACAAGTCTCCTTTTATTAAATTAGCATAAAAAAACCTATTAAAATACAATAGAAACTTTTGAACAGGGCGCGTCCATATAAAATGAACAAAATGAGAATTTTTTAATCGAATTCAAATCTGTCAATTAAGATTTTGCTGTTTTTGTTAACTATGTTGAGTATTTCTTGTCCGATTGTATTATCAAAATCAGAAATCACTTCAGAAACAATATTTGGTAAGGTAGATGTTTGCGTTTTTATTATTTTCTTTAGTTGTACATAACTTATACCGACTTCATTTGCGAATCTCTCAAAAT
>CAISJE010000191.1 GCA_903885635.1 uncultured bacterium | reverse complement strand
TACCTAATAAATCCTTTTCATTACTACCTTAAATTGATTATACCATGTAAATTGTTATTAGGCAATAGATAGGCCGCGTTTTTAGTCAGAAAACCGATGAGGGACCGAAGCAATCTTGTTCAAGCCAGTCCCTCTTGCGTCTTTGCGAGACCTTGAGCGTCGAATGTGACAAAGGATGTCCACCGAAGCAATCTCCCCGAAGCATGACTAAAGGCGAATGAGATTGCTTCGTTCCCTCAATGGTTTTCCACCTAAGAACCCCTTGTCTCGCAATGACGGCGAGTGGAAGGATTGGTGGGCAAAACATTCACCGTTTACCATTCACCGTTTACCGTTCACCGTTTACCGTTTACCGTTTACCGTTTACCGTTTACCGTTTACCGTTTACCATTCACCGTTCACCGTTCACCGCTTACCGTTTACCCGTCGAACCCCTCGCCTCGCAATGACCCAAAACCACTACGCAAGTTAATTAAATTCTACCTGCTATAAAAAGTTGTAATGAAGATTTATTAAGCGAAAACACTTAATATTAGCTATGAAACACAAAAAAAGTGTTAAAATAAGAATATGGATATTATTAAAAATTTGAAAGATTATAATCTTTCAACTCAACAGAAAATATTTGCCGGTTTCTTAAAGGAGAGTATTAGCTCCTATAGTTGCAGTGAGAAAATCACAAATAAAACTTATTTGAAAAAATATTTGGCACCTGAAAATGATTTTACTATTTACAGTATCGGAGTTGCCGACCCTAACCTGATTCTAAGAAGAGCTGTTTAAAATATTACCCCCTAATTACAGGGATTTCATTGAATGTAAATAAAGGTTTTTCGATCTGTTTATCTGCGTTAATATTTTCGCTGATGTTTTTTGCTAAAATTGCTCCGACAATCGCTTCTAAATGAGCCATGGGCATCATATTAGTTGGGAGCGAATGGAACCCATATTTAATTTTTAATGCACTTTGCAAGGCTTTGCAGTCGGCAGGCGAGCGTTCTTTAAAGCAAGAATCCAATTTAAAAGCTTGCCTTGTCAGGTATAGCTCGAAACGCTTAATGTTAATTCCCCGTTCAATTAAAGTATTAAAGTAATCAGCACCTCTCGATGAATATCTTTGCGTCCAATTGCCGGTATTTTGAAAATTGTCGCTTGAAGCGACAAGCTGATAAGGCTTAGATAAAATACGCCATTTCCCGTTTAGCATTGAATTATCCCAAGGCAGAGAAATACAAATTTGGGAATTTTTTAAGGAAGAAAAATTATCAAGAAAATGCTGGACATCTTGCATCGTAAAAAGTTTATCCAACAAAATTAATTCATTGTTTCTGTCCAAAACAGCAACGCCTGATTCTGCGTTTGCTCCAGAAGATAACATTAAGCCTATAAAATAGTGATTCATTTGTGCATCCTAAATGGTTATTTTTCTTGTAATGTTGTCGATGAAGTGTCTTTAGCCGGAGGATTTAACCATGCTCCCTGACCGGTGATTTGACTTCGAGTACTACTATCCAAAGCATTTGTTTCCTTGGATATGCGTTTTAGTTCTTTGTCATAAACTTTATTTAAAATTACGGCATCCTGCTCCGTTTGTTTATTTCCGTTTGTAAGTTTTTTTGCCGCATTGGAGATAGATTCAATTCTATTTATTGTATCAACTCTATTCAATTGCATTTTTTCCTGATCTTCTTTACTCATTTTCATAATGTCATTAGTTGCATACTCTTCAGATTTAAATTTGTTTTTTAAAATTAGGATTTCGACTCTTCTATTTTTAGCTCTATTTGAAGGCGAATCATTCTTTACAAGGGGTCTTGTATCGGCAAATCCTACGGCAGTAAAAATGCTTGGCATAAAACTAAATCTATTTATAAAATATTTGATTATAGCACTTGCCCTAGCCGAAGATAATTCCCAATTCGATGGGAATATTTTCGAATTAATCGGTTGGTTATCAGTATGCCCCTCTATTCTCATATTATGTAAAATAAATTTTTTAGCAATAACTGCACCTATTTTATCAAGTTTTAATTTTGCACTTGGCGTTAAAACAGCGGAAGCTACTTCAAATAAATAATCTTCATTGAATCTTATAACTAATCCCCTGTCCGTTTCAACAGTTTCAACTCCATTAATTTCACTCGATTTAATTTTCTCATCAATTGCTTTCCGGATTTCTTCCATAGACAGCTCCTCATATTTTTGGCTTATATATTCCATCATTAACGGTGTTATCATAGAATCTGGTTGTGAGGAGTCAAAAATGCTGTTAGAAGAATCTTGCATTACCCCTTCAGAACCCTGCATTAAGGATGGGGCTGAAAAAGCCTGTTGCATGGATTGCTCAAGTGTTTTAAAATCTTTTATATCAACTTGCGATAAAGCATATAATACAACAAATGTGGCAAATAAAAGAGTAACGAAATCGGCGTATGAAACCATCCAACGCTCAAGATTTTCATGCTCGGGATGTTTTTTCTTTTTTGCCATTAACTTTTAGCCCCCTTGGAAGGCTTTTTATCAATAATATAGGAGTGTAACTTTCTTTCTATTAACGTAGGACTTTCTCCTGCCTGTATTGCCAAAACTCCTTCAAGCATAATTTCTTTAGCAAGAAATAATTTTTGGTAATTAAATTTGATTCTTGTTGCCATAGGTAACAACACCAAGTTTGCGGCAAAAAGCCCATAAACTGTGGCAACAAATGCTACGGCAATACCTGAACCCAATTTAGAAGGATCAGAAAGATTTTGCATAACCTGAATTAATCCCATTACCGCACCAATAATGCCTAAAGTCGGAGAGTATGCTCCAGCCGATTCAAATACTTTAGAACCTCTATTAACTTTTTCCTCCAGTTGAGTAATTTGATTTTCCATCATCCCCTGAACCAATGATGGATCAGCACCATCGGCGACTGTTTCAAGTCCCATTGTAAGCAGTGAGTCAGAAGCATTTTTTGCTTCTTTTTCCAAAATAATAACCCCTTCTTTTCTCGCCTTTGTAGCAAAACCAACAATTTCAGTAATTAGATTTTCAAAATTAACCTTTGGAGGGAATAAAACATCTTTTATCATCCCCATAGCATTTATTAAATCTTCATTTGGAAAACTGGCAATAACCGCCCCCGCAGTGCCTCCAAAAACAATCATCGCCGCAGTTACTTGAAGTAATTGTCCAATATTACCACCCTCCATTGCTTGTGCAACGAGGATAAATCCAATCCCTATGGCGGTTCCAAGTACTGCAAATATATCCATTTCTTACTCCGATTACTCTTATATATGTTAAATTTACCCCACTTGCAACAATAATAAATCGTATAATCAGAGTAAAGTTGTCAAGATTATAGGTTCATTATCTGTGACCAAGACGGAATGTTCAAAATGCGCTGAGGCCTTCTTGTCTACTGTTTGCACAGTCCACTTATCTGAAAGGACTTCAACTTCATCGCATCCTAAATTCAACATCGGCTCTATAGCTATTGTCATTCCCGCTTTTAATACTATATTACTCCCTGTTCTGTAGTTGAAAACGAAAGGGTCTTCGTGCATGTTTTTCCCAACGCCATGCCCGCCGTATTGTCTGACTATTCCTAAGTTTTCCCGATTTGCCACATCTTCTATCGCCGCACTTACCATATCTAAAATATTACCGTGACGCATTTGAGAAATCCCTCCCCAAAGGGCTTCTTCTGTCACAGTAAGTAACTTTTTTTTCTCCTCGCAGACTTCGCCGACAGGATAAGTCCAAGCTCCATCCCCGACCATCCCTCCATAAGTTGCCCCAACGTCAACACTGATTATATCGCCCTCTTTCAAGATAACATCTTTCAGCGGAAACCCGTGTACGACTTGCTCATTAACAGATGCACAAATTGAAGCAGGAAACCCGTGATAGCCCAAGAAAGTGGGAATAGCCTTATTCTTTTTGATAATCTCCAGCGCAACATCGTCAAGATACTTTGTGTTAATCCCCGGTTCTATTATTCTTTTCATCTCTTGATGAACCAACGCAACAATATGTCCTGCTTGACGAATTCTTTTTATTTCTTCTTTTGATTTTTTTGTTATCATATTATCCCAGCTTTTTTGCTCTTTAATCTTACTCTTTATTGTAGCCTACAGCTTGCTAAAAATCAAGTGTTAAGAAGTGTAAACGAGAGTTTTGGGGCTGAAAGCTTTATTTTGCAGGTATTCATTAAATAATAAATATTTTTCTTTAAATTTTATAGCAATATTGATTCTTCAGTGTATTTTAAAAAAGAGTGATAATATTTAGTTTTGTAAAAGGAGTAAACGTGCAAATTAACAACAATTTTAATAATTATGATAGGACAAGTTTTGCGGCTACTTCAGATCTTAAACCCGTCTATCAAGCCGCAAACAATATGCGCACAATTTATCAAAATTTTAAATATCCTAGAAACTGTACAAAAAACACGTTAGAGCCTGAATTGCTCTTAGATTATTTAAAGACAAGATTTGGAGAGCAATTTAAATGGTATATACTGGCTTTACCCTCCAAAGATGTCAAAAAATTACTGGCTGCCGCTCAGCAAAATTTTAGAACTAACTTGCAGGAGCTTAGAGCAAATCTTTTTAAGCTAGGACATTGCGAACAATTAACGCCAGCCAAAAAACGAGCACTGGTAAAACAATCCACGCAAATCACGCACTATATTGAACAGTCCCAAAAAAAATAATATTCGTCGTAATCATTAAACTAATTAACTTCGCTTAAAAGTCGTTCCCAAACCTCGTCGACTTCTCCGTTTGCATCGATTTTTCTCAAAGAACCTTTTTCTTCGTAGAATTTTATCAAAGGAGCCGTCTGTTCAAAATAAGTGTTGAATCTTGCTTTTGCTGTTTCTTCCGTATCGTCTTTTCTTTGGATTAATTCTTCGCCACAATCATCACAAACGCCCTCTTTTTGAGGTTTTAGCGATAACAAATTATAAATTCTTCCGCATTTTGAGCAAGAACGACGATATATTATTCTGTCTAAAAGCAATTGCTGGTCGATATCGAAATAAACAACCTTAAAGCCAACTTCTTTATCCGCATCTATTTCTTTTAACATTCCTTCAAGCATTTCAGCCTGTTCAATACTTCTCGGAAATCCGTCAAGAATAAATCCGTTCGCACAATCTTCCTCTTGCAATCTTGATTTGATTATTGAAGCCACAATTTCAATCGGAACCAATTGTCCTTTCTCAATATATCCTTGAGCCGTAAGCCCGTCAGGTGTTTTCTCGGTCATGGCACGTCTCAACAAAGAGCCCGTATCTACGTGCGGAAACTTCAAATATTGTGATAATTTACTTGTCTGAGTGCCTTTTCCACTAGCCGGTGGTCCTAAAAATACTAATTCTTTTTTTGTCATTTTTAAATTCCTTTTTTAATCTATCTATATCTGCGCATATAAAGACGCGCCCTGCGTTCCATGTCGGTGCGGTTAAATCCGCACCCTACTATCTAATCTTTCCAAATATTCTACGTGTCAATGTTTGTTGCATAAACCGCATTTGATTCAATAAACTCTCTCCGCGGTTCAACTTTATCACCCATCAATATGTCAAACAACTGATCTGCCAAAATAGCATCTTCAACGCTAACTTGCAACAAAGTTCTGCTCTGAGGGTCCATAGTCGTTTCCCACAATTGTTGAGGCATCATCTCCCCAAGCCCTTTAAATCTTTGGATAGAAACCCCTTTTTGTCCGCGTTCTTCGACTATTCTTTGCAAATCCGAGAAAGAATTAATTTCAATCTGCTCTGAATCAGTTTCCAAAACAAGTTTTTCTTCCTCTTCAATCAAGAAATTTCTTATCAAAGGATAAGATGTTTTTAATCTTTTATATTCCGAACTCTTTATAATGTTTGAAGTTATTAATACAGGCTCCAAATCTGTACCCAAATTCAACTTTATATTATATTTGGCGTTTTCGGGATTGTATTTAAGCTCAACCGAATAATTTTCAGCTTCTTGAATATTATAATTTTTCGCATGATCTTTTAGGTATTTATTCAAATACTCAATAATTTCATTCATTCTGTCTTGGTTTTCAAAGTCTTCGACCTCGATTGTCGAACGCACCAACCCACGCAACATAACTGCAGGAATGGAGTTTAAAATAGGATTATTGTACGAGTGATAATAAGTGGACATATTCGCCATTAATTCTATAAAGTCAGTATCTGAACAAGTTTTTGTTTTCGTTTTATCACAAAGACAAAGTCCTTTAACCCCGCGCTCTCTGAGAAGTTTATCCAAAGCTCTTTCATCATATAAATATTCCGATGTTTTACCGACAGTAACCTTAAACAAAGGCGGTTGGGCGATATAAATATAACCGTTGTCCAACAACGGCTTTGCATATCTGAAAAAGAATGTTAAAAGGAGTGTTCTAATGTGCGCTCCGTCAACGTCCGCATCGGTCATGATAATAATTTTATGATATCTTAATTTTTCTAATTCTACTTCGTCTTCGTTTTTACTTATGTTAATCCCAAAAGCTTGCACCATGGCTTGAATTTCATTGTTGCCATAAATTTTGTCAAGCCTTGCTCTTTCAACGTTAAGGATTTTACCCCTAAGCGGTAAAATAGCCTGAAACATTCTGTTTCTACCCTGTTTTGCAGACCCGCCCGCAGAATCACCCTCGACTATGTAGATTTCGCATTTATCCGGTTCACGATTTGAGCAATCGGCAAGTTTTCCGGGGAGAGTTGAATTTTCAAGAACAGATTTTCTTCTTGTTAATTCTCTTGCTTTTCTTGCTGCTTCTCTTGCGCGTTGCGCCTGAAGCGTTTTTTCAATGATTGATTTACCGATTTTTGGGTTAAATTCAAGCCATTCTTGGAATTTATCTCTAACAACATCTTGAACAATCGCCATTACTTCTTGGTTTCCGAGTTTTTCTTTTGTTTGTCCCTCAAACTCTGGGTTAGCCAGCTTGACGCTGATAATAGCCGTTAAACCTTCTCTAACATCCTCTCCTGTGAGATTTTGTTCTGAGTCTTTAAGGATGTTATTTTTCCTTGCGTACTCGTTCAAAACACGTGTTATACCGTTTCGGAAGCCCGTTAAATGGGTCCCTCCGTTATGGGTATTGATGTTGTTCGCAAAAGACAAAACGCTTTCGTTGTAGGCGTCTGTGTACTGCATTGCGATTTCAACCAAAGTTCCGTCAGTGGATTTTTCAATATAAACCGGTTGTTCAAACATCGGCGTTTTATTTTTATTTAAATATTCAACATAGCTTGCAATCCCGCCCTCGTAGTGAAAAATTTGTTCTTCTTGGCTTTTCCCATCGATAAATATTATTTTCAAGCCTTTGTTTAAAAATGCCATTTCTCGAATTCTACTTGCAATGACATCTTTATCCATCTCTGTAGTTTCTGTAAAGATTTCAGGATCGGGCCAAAAAGTGGTTTTTGTTCCTGTTTTGTCTGTTTCTTTAGTTTTTTCGACCGAAGTTGAAGGCTCTCCCCTCATATATTCTTGACGCCAAACATATCCTGCTCTTGAGACTTCGACAATCATTTTTTCTGATAATGCGTTAACGACCGAAGCCCCTACTCCGTGAAGTCCGCCTGATACCTTATAGCCACCGTCGCCGAATTTTCCGCCGGCATGGAGTACTGTGTGAACTATTTCCAACGCTGATTTTCCGCTGTCGGGTTTAATATCAACAGGAATTCCACGCCCGTTATCTTCAACGGTTACACTGTGGTCGGGGTGTAGCGTGACGGTTATTTGGTTACAATATCCGGCTAAGGATTCATCAATCGAATTGTCTACAATCTCGTACACACAGTGGTGCAAACCTCTTTGAGAAGTCGAACCGATGTACATGCCTGGACGCAATCTTACTGCTTCCAAGCCTTCTAAAACTCTTATATTACTTGCATCATAACCTTGATTTACCTCTTGATTTGTTTCTGTTGTCATTTCATCTCCCTAAAAATCTTTTTCGGTACGTATAAAGACGCACCCTATTTGCCTTCGTTTACTTAATCATAGCATAAACAAAAGATTTTGACACGAATTTGTTACATAAAAAGAAAACCGCTTCAATCTGAAACGGTTTTCTTTTTTTATGAGTATTTGGTTGGTTTATGCTTCGCCTTTGTCGCTTCCGCCGAACATTTTTAGCCCGATGTATGTGACTACTGCAGCCCCTAGAGCTATTAATCCAGCCTTTCCAGCTGATTTTTCCTTAGGTAAGTTTTCTTTTACCGCATTAAACGTTTCTGTAACTAAGGCTTTAACCCTTGCAGGTAGATTTTCTACAACACTTGCTGTTGTTGTCTTGGCATTTTCTGTGACCCCAAGGAATTTGTTTCTTAAGTCCATTAATCCTGCTTTTTTGGCGACTGCCTCAGCTGATGTATTTGTTGCTGAATGGTATTCTTCGACAGCTTTATTGAATGCTTTACCTAGAGCACTTTCGTCTGCTACGTTAGCGAATGCCGTACCTATCTTTACATTCTTTTCGTCAACATTAGCAACTAATTTTTGTACTGTTAATTTAGTTTTTAATGAACCGTCGCCTAATCCGTCAACTATATCATTAGCATTCTTTACTTGTATCCCTGCTAAGCTATGCTTATGAGATATCTCCTCTGCAACTTCTGTTGCTTTAGTGAATTCTTGTTTCGCACTAGCTACTTTTGTTTGTAGCTCCATTTTTTTTGCAGCATCTGTTTCTTTGGCTAATTCATCTTGTAGTTTTGTAAGTGCTTCTTTAGCTTTAATTCCTGTAGCTTTAGCTTCATCTAAAGCAGTAGCAAGCTTTTTTTGTTCATCCACAAGTTTGGTCTGATCACTTTTTGCCTCTGCAATTAAGCCCTCCTTATGTTTTTTAGCCAAATCGCTATCAGGTAATATTTTTTCTTCTATTGACTCTAATTCTGCTTTTAGTTTTTTTAATTCTTCTTCCGCAGCAGTTTTTACAGATGGGCTAGCCGAATCATCTGCAATGATCGTTGCTTGGTGTGCCATACCCTTGTTAATCTTTGTCTGTTCCGCCGTTAGAGTCTCAACTGTTTCCCCACTAGCGAGTGGTTTTTGAGTTACTTGCGTTAATGTTTTATCATAAATCTCTTGCATTTTGTTAGTCTGTTCTAGTTGCAAATCGGCTATTTCTTTTGCTTGATTGAATTTTCTAGCTGCTTTTTTCGCATTCGTCTCAAGTGTTACCAATTCATCTGTGTTGGTTACAGCAGTAGAAGCTACTGTTTCTGTTGCAGCAGGTGTTTTGTTTAATTCTGATTTAAGCGTTTCTACTTGAGTTTTTTGAGCATCTGTAAGTCCTTTTGTATTTAAAGATCCATCTTGAACTCGTTTTACAAAAGTATCTTCCGTATGAGGAGTTGTAAGCCCATAATACGCTCCGCCTCCTGCTAAAACACCTGTTCCGAGTGCCGGTAAAAATGGATTGCTACCGCCTTTTTGTGATTCTTCACCTCTAAAGCTTGGTTGTTGATAACCAATTCTGTTGTTAATGTCTACTGCCATAACTGTACTACCTTTCTTTGATATAATTCTACCTAATTAATTTCTAACTAAAAACCTTCTTACTTATTATAACGAATACACAATAAAAAATTTGCTATGTAAAAAGCAGAAAAATTTCATAATAGGTCTAAAATACTGTAGCCACAAGATAAAAGTCAAATTTACATTTGTTAACAAACTGTTTTTTTTTCGATACTCAGACAAAAAAATAAACAAATTGTCGTCATTGCGAGACATTAAATCTCGGTGTGATCAAAAATATCCATTGAAGAAATCTCAATGTATTATAGTAAAAGGCGAACAAGATTGCTTCGTTCCCTCAAAACTAGTCAACTCGGCTAGTACCAAATCCCACAAATATAGCACAACTGATTAATTGAAAAAATACCGTTTGTTCGGTTTAATATAATTAAATCTTTTTCATACTTCCAGCTATTCTTAATTCCAACAGGGCCATCGGGCCCTTTTTTTTGACGTCTTATTTAAAAAATATTATAAACCTGTTTGAACAAATAAGCTGATTAATTCATTAAGCGCCGTATATTGTCTTTGGTGATTTTGGGCCTGTTTTTCAAGCAACTGAATCTGTTTTTTATATTCCTGAATCGTTGAATGACACTCTTTCGCAGAATTACTCAAGCCGTCTTGGACCTGTTGTGCCTCTTGAAGAACACTTTTCATTGAAATGCCGAGGGCCTCCATGGTTTGTTTAATAATTTGAGCTCCGGTATGTCTGGTAACTCCGCTTGGAAGCTGAGAGATAAGCTTTTTAAGCACCGCGATATTGCTTGGTATTTCAAATGTATCCAGTTCCTTTATAAAATTATCATTAACAGACTGCGATGGTTGTTGATAATTAATAAATGGCTGAGACATCGGCTTAGTCGGAGTTTCCTCGCTCACAAAACTATCATTTTCGTCCGCAATCGAACTCCCTGAATAATTTTCTGACGATAAAGATTCCATAAAATCTTCCTCATGAAAAACATCATCAGATTCATCACTTTCAAACGAATCTGGCAAACCGCCCGCAAAAGCTTCGAGTTCATCTTCCTGTTCATGCGTTGAAACCGCGTTAACTTCTATTTCAGATTGTTTTTTCAATGCTTCAACAATCTTTTTACCTACGCCATCCGATATTTTTTTATTCACCATTTTTTCCTACCTATATTTCTCATGTAATATATAATTATTATAATTAAAAAAACTTTTTTTTTCCAAAAACGTTAATTTATGTGAATTTTCTCACATCCGCCGCAAGTTTATGCGCCTGTAAACCCTCTATTTTCGCTAATTGTGAAACAAAGGGCAAAATTATTTTATTTCCTTTTTTTGATATTATCTGATAAGTTTGGATTTTAACAAAGTCAAAAACACTTAATCCACCCGAATATTTCGAAACTTCATTAGTCGGCAGAACATGGTTTGTGCCTGAACAGTAATCTCCGTAGACCTCTGCTGAGTAATTACCAACGAACAAAGAGCCGTAATTTGTGAATTTATTCATTATTTTTTTTGCATTTTTACAACAAAGTTCTAAATGCTCGGGTGCTTTCCTATTCGCAAGCTCAATGGCTTCACCAATCGATTTAACAACAATTGCAAAAGATTTTTCAAAAGATTTTGAAGCGATTTCTTTCGTCGAAAGAGTTTCAAGTTGTTTTTGTGCCGAAATTTTAACTTTTTGGGCAAAATCTTCGCTCATACACACCAAAAACGCACGTGCATCAAGGTCATGCTCGCATTGAGCAAGCATGTCGGCAGACACAAATTCAACAACAGCCGTCTCATCAGCAATAATCATAACCTCCGACGGTCCAGCCAGAAAGTCAATCCCCACCTCGCCAAACACGTATTTTTTCGCCGCCGTAACATATTTATTTCCCGGACCGACAATTTTGTTAACTTTCAAGATGCTTTGCGTGCCATAAGCCATGCCCGCAATCGCCTGAATGCCACCAACCCTATAAATTTTATCCGCACCCGCCAAATCGCATGCCACAATAGTCTCGTGGCGAATTTTAGGCGAGCATGCCACAATTTGTTTTACGCCTGCAACTTTTGCAGGTGTAATTGTCATCACGGCCGAACTCAAAAGCGGATAATTTCCACCGGGGATATAGCATCCGACTTTTTCAATAGGAATAATCTCATGCCCAAGTTCGTTCTTATCAATCCTTGTTTTAAGGTTTTTTAGGCATTTTAGCTGTTTTTCGCTGAATTTTTTAACGTTTGTAATCGATTTTTTAATCGACATAACCGTCTCCTCATCAACTTTAGCGTAAGCTTCCTCAATCTCAGCCTCAGACACCAAAAAATTTCCCAAATCTTCGCTATCAAACTGATTTATATATTTTCTGACCGCATCATCGCCAAAGTTTTTAACTTCTCGGGCGATTTCTTCCACGGAAGAAATCGCCTCAAACTCGATTTTTTTAAAAAAATCATCTCCAATATTCTCGTAATTAATTATCTGCATTTTTCAATCCCACAACTTTTATTTTGCTCTTGAAGCAAGGTTATTAACTATGTCGTCCACCGTCACACCATTGTCAACCATAAACGTAAGCACAAAGTACGCCAAATCAGCGACTTCCCACTGCAACCCGTCGCCCTGCTCAAAATTAACGACCTCAAACGCTTCTTCCATTATTTTTCGTTTTAAGAAAAATTTGTCCTTAAAAAGTTTTGTCGTGAAAGATTTTTCGGGTAAATCTTCCTTCCTTGATTTTAGTATTTCATAAAGGACTTTTGCAGAAAATTCTTTGTCCTCAAAACAACTAAATCTGTCTAAATGACAAGCATTTCCGTTTTGTTTAACTTTAAACAAAAGCGTATCAAAATCGCAGTCAAATCTTGCAGACTGAAATTCCTGAGTATTGCCCGACGTCATGCCCTTCGTCCAAAGCTCCTGACGAGAACGGCTAAAATATGTAGCCAATCCGCATTCAAAAGATTTATTCAAAGATTCAGGAGTTGAGTAAGCAAGCATTAAAACCTGTTGTGTGTCAACATCTTGAACCACCGTCGGAATTAATCCGTTTGCTTTTTCAAAATTCAAGCACGCACTAAAAGCGTCTTCGAGCTTCACCGCACCTGTATAAATGCACATCCCAAGCTGAGTCGAAATATTTTTCTTATTAAGTTGAACGATTTCTTCAACCGTAGAAATTCCACCCGCAGCAACAAATTCTTTTTTAGTCGCTTTTCGTATTTCTTCAATCGCAGAAACATCGCATCCCTGCATCATGCCCTCTCGTTCTACAACTGTGTACAAATACCCAGAGCATAAATTATCAAAATGTTTTATGTAATCAAGCGGGGTTTTATCGAGTTCCTTTGTCCACCCCTCGGTTGTGATTTTTCCGTTTCTTGCATCAATCGCAACAATTACCCTATCCTGAGGAAGTTGTGATAAAAACTCCTCGTTTGCAGCTGTCCCTATAATTATTTTTTTTGCTCCGTTAGCCAATAACCTTTTTGCTTTTTCAACTGTTCTAATCCCACCGCCTACACGACAAGGAGCTATTTTACAAAGTTGTTCAATTAATTTTTCGTTATTCTTGCCGTTACTAAGCGCACTATCCAAATCAATTACAGCAATATCGCCAAATCTTGAATAATACTTTGCCAACTCAAAAACGTCTTCACGTTCCAAAACTTTTTCTTTACCTTGTCTTAACTGAACAGCCTTGCCGTCCATCAAATCTATACTTGCTATTATCATATTTTGCCTTCTTTCTCCGTTGAGCCTTGGGCGAAACGTGAGAAATGGCCTCACGACTTCACTAGAAGCTACCTTTTATTAATTTAATTCTCCTATAGTGAGACACCTCAACACGAAATTGTTTAAATTCCGCCTTTACTAACTTTTTCGAATTACTACTTTACTTTTTCGAGATACCGGCTTACTCGCCTTATTGCACTCGCTGATTTTGGCTCCGTCCCTCATTTTAAGTTAGACTTGCCCGCTCGCATCTCCTTTGCTAGGGAGATTTTGCTTGTTGGTTTTTTGTTGGTGCGGTTAAATCCGCACCCTACTTACTTCCTGCCATTTATCATGTACCATTTACTTAATTATATCTTAAAAATAAAATAGTTAATTGTCTATATAAATATTTTTTTCTTGATGTAAAATGTAAATGAGGGATAATCCAACATGAGTGAGGCTTTATGAAAAAAATTTTATCAATAATTGTTTGTCTATTATTTACTTGCAGTATGGCAAAAGCTGATTTTGCGGAACATTACAACTTGGCGCAGCAGTATTTGTCTCAATACCAATACTCAAGTGCAATCATTGAATTTAAAAAAGCAATGAGGATAAATTACTTGGACGATTCGGCAAGAATCGGACTTGTTAATTCATATTTAGCAAGAGGAACATATTTTGCAAACAAAGATAAAAATTGGGAAAATGCAGCAAACGATTATCGCGCCGCATTGTTTTATTTAAAATATTACGCCCCGGCACAAGAAGTACAAAATTCCGCGCAGGCAATCGCAAATGCGACAGAAAATCTTAACCAATGTTTATCAACACAAAAACTTGACACCTCTGCAAAATCAAGATACCAAAAGGGTAAAGAACTTAGATTACAAGGACTTTTCCCCGAGGCTGGATACGAATTCGCTCAAGCGCTTTCTGAACCTACATTAAGAAAAAATGCCTATGAACAAATGGCAGATATAACAAAAGTATTGGGCAATGACCAAAAATGTGCAGACTATTATCAAAAAGCTATTGAACTAAACCCCGATGACGGTGGACTAAGACTGAAATACGCAAGAGTGTTGGATAGACTCGGACAAAACGACACGGCGTTGCAAGAATATAACTATGCACTCTCAAAGGGCGGTGAAGACCCTGAAATTCTCTACGCCTTAGAAAGAATTTACAGACAAAAACTGGTCGAAGCACCCAGTGATGCAGGCACAATAACCAATCTTGGTGCAATTTTACAAAAACAAAATAAATTTGACGAAGCATTGCAATATTACACCCAAGCGAGCCAGCTTGACCCTACAAATATTACAACAAGGCTAAATGTCGGAACTTTATATCAACAGAAAAAATCTTACGATTCTGCGATAGCGGCGTATGACAGTATTTTATTCTTATACCCCAAAAACCTTCAAGCAAACCTGTACAAAGCTCAATGCCTTGAGGCAAAGGGCGACAAAGAACAAGCGATTGCCGGATTTCAAACAGTTTTAAGCCTTGACCCAACCAATAAAGAAGTAAAAAGTGAAATACTTAATATTCGTAAATCTTCTATGACTCCAGCGGAATTTATGGACTATATGAGCAGAAATGCTGTCGATGACAAAAGTGCATTGGCAGATATGTATAATTATGCACTGGGATTACACAAACAAAACAAATTAGATGATGCAATCACTTGTTACAACGAAGTTTTAAAATTAAAAACCGATAACCCTGAAATTTATCTAAACCTTGCCATCGCTTACAAGCAAAAAAACGACTTGGCTCAAGCTAAACAAGTTTTACAAGGCGCAAAAACTAAATTCCCAAACAATAAACCAATTTCTGACAATCTGCAAGCACTCGCACAAGAAGCCACCTCAGGTAAATTTGATGAAGCTTCCAATTATTACAACGGCGGGGATTATCAAAAAGCATTGGCGGCTTACCAATCCATTCAGCCCCCTTCTTTTGACTCCCTGAGCGGAATTGCGGTTTGCTACAAGGCTCTAAGCGATGATACACAAGCTATACAATCTTATCAAAAAGCCTTAGAACTCACTCCAAATTCTGATGTGGCCTACTACATAGGGGTACTTTACTCCGAAAAAGAAAATTGGTACAGTTCGAAAATTTACCTCAAAAAGGCACTTACGATTAATCCGAACAACGATAAAGCAAAAGATTTGTATCAAACAGTCGTGGAACAATTAAACATAAAACTCATTGATGATGCCATAGCACTATACGATAAAGCGGATTATCCCAAAGCGACGAGCATTTTCAACAGAGTTTTACAAGATGACCCCAAAAATGCTTATGCACTCTATTACAGGGGCTTGATACTCGATGCGGATAAAAAATATCTGCCTGCTATCGGCGAGTATAAAAAAGCAATTCAATACAACCCTGATTTGACAATAGTGTATTACTTGCTTGCTTTGGATTACGACAATTTAGCACAATTCAAATTGGCTTTGATTAATTACAAAAAATATGCTTCGCTTACAACAGAAGCCAACGAATATAAAAAATATTCCCAAGCAAGGATAAAAGAACTGAAAAAATATGAAAATTAAAATTGGGGATTTGATTTTAAATAGTGCAGTTTCGCTTGCCCCTATGGCAGGAATAACGGATTATGTTTTAAGGAGTTTAATCAGAGCGCACTCAAAAACATGCCTTTTGACGACGGAAATGATAAGTTCAGAAGCGTTAATCCAAGAATTTGGACGCAAGCAAAAAAACGCCGAAAACGAATTAATGCGACGTTGTGCTAATCATTCACCAATCGCCTACCAACTCAGCGGGCATAAACCCGAATTAATGGCGAAAGCAGCAAAGATTTTAGAGCCTTACGCCGATATAATCGATATAAACATGGGCTGTCCTGTTAATAAAGTGGTTAAAGGTCAAGACGGATGCGCCTTGATGAAAAACCCCCAGCTGGCTTATCAAATCGTTAAAGAAATAAAAGCTACCGTCAAAACTCCGGTCAGTGTTAAATTCAGGCTTGGCTACAGCAGTGAAGAATTAAACTTTGTTGAATTCGGGGTAAAAATACAGGAGGCAGGAGCTGATTTTATAACAATCCATGGACGAACCCGTTCTCAAATGTATTCAGGTAAGGCGAATTGGGAAATTATCAAGGGACTTAAACAAAATGTGGATATTCCGTTTTTTGCAAATGGTGATGTTACGTGTCTGGAAACTGCGATTGCTTGCTTGGAGCAGTCGGGCGCTGACGGAATTGCGATTGGTCGAGGAGTTTTGGGTGATGTAACTTTAATTTCGCGGATTGAACACTATTTAAAAACGGGTGAAAAATTACCTTTGCCCACATTAGAAGAAAAAATTGAAACGCTCAAAACTCATTTAGCAGAGGAGATTAAACTTCGCGGGGAAGATGTCGGGATTAAATTCACAAGAAAATTTTATCCTTATTACATAAACTGCGTACAAAACGCAGCAAAATACCGAGCTGAGCTTGTTTTAGAGACTGATTATAATAAAATACTCAAAAAACTAAATTCAATCAGCATGCAACCAATGCTTTCGAATATTTATTGATTAAGATTATACAAAAATCTTAATCCCTCAAGCGTTAAAGTCGGGTTTATAAAATCAAACGGGCGTTTCAGATAGCTTGAAATAAGTCCTGAATATCCGCCTGTGGCAATCAATGTAGCCTTTTGTCCCAATTCTTTTTCGCACTGTTCGACAAGCCCGTCAATCATGCACGCCGAACCTCTTATTACGCCTGAAAGTATTGCGTCTGTTGTACTATTTCCGATTGCAGTGCCTGAACTTGCAACATCAATTTTGGGTAATCTTGAGGTAAAAGTATTCAGTACTCTCATCTGTAAATTCAATCCCGGCGCGATTATTCCACCTACAAATTCCCCATGTTGGTTAACTATATCAAACGAGGTTGCCGTTCCAAAATCAACAACAATGCAAGGTCGTTTATAAAGCATAAACGCTCCACAGGCATTGGCAATCCTATCTGCGCCAGCTTCACTCGGTTTTTTAAGCGCAATTTTAATCCCTGTTTTACACTCGCTCGTCAGCATTATTGCTTTTATTTTAAAAATATTCTCAACAGAAGACTGAAATTTCTTGCTAAGCTCATCAACCACAGATGCGATTATGCAACCTTTGATTTTGAATGGCTTGCAAAGGGTTTTAAGCAATACTTCGTATTCTTCTTGCGACAAATCCTTATCGCAAGCAAGTCTAAAATCTTCGACGAGCGCGTCTCCGTCAAATAGCCCGAGAGTAATACTTGTATTGCCAATATCTGCAGTTAATAACATAAAAATAGTTCCGTATGTCTAGTGTACGGAACTATTTTATAACAAATATATATTTTAGTAAACTATGCTCTGACCGCAGATGCATCAGTTGGTGGTTGCGCTGACCCATTTAAAAGATTACCGATACTACATCCCATATAGGCAACATTTTGTGGTTGGTGTCCTTTTTTGTTTTCTTCCTGCTTAGACAAACCGCCTGAATGAACTTTTTCTTTTCCGATTGCTTGTATTGCCATAATTTCTTCCTCCCTATTTTAAGTGTTATATCCTCTATGTATATAAAGTATTTAGGAGTCGAAAAATTGCCAATATGTTAAGGAATGTTATAAGTTATTAATTTAACGTAACTAATCACCAGAAATCAATTAAGGTCAAAATCCTTTAGCAATAGGCGTTCGCACCTCCTCCTCACTTGCGGCAGCTCCTCTTCTTGGCGAGTTTGCGAGCCTTAGAATGGAGGGTGTCGACTTGTCGACGACGAGG
>CAISJE010000190.1 GCA_903885635.1 uncultured bacterium | reverse complement strand
CGGCGTGGCGCTGTTTGGTAATAATAGGCATACTCGCTGCAATAACAAGACTCAAAATTAGCATGACTACCATCATCTCTGCTAATGAGAATGCTTTTTTTATTCTTAATTTACAAGGAAAGGTGGTGGGTGGGTGTGTGTAAACACTGGGCTTCAGCCCTATTCGGTTTTTGGTTTATCGTTCTCATCCCCTGTTGCTCCTTTTTTCTATCTTATTGACCTATTTTATCACTTTTTGGCAAAATGTCAAATGGTTTTTCTTGGTTGAATAGTTATCCCCTATTCTTTGCGGTTAACAAATCGTTACAAAAATTTTGTGTCTTAAAAACAAGCAGATTTAATTTTTCAATCTATTTTTTTAATTTTTCGACCCCAAAAACCCCTCGTCTCGTAATGACGCAAGGGAGTTCGCCATGACCTTGATTAGTTCCTGCTGATTAGTTATTAGTTACGTACTTTATAACCATGGTAAAATATTTTAATGATAAATATTACAGAAAAAATCGTCAGTAAAATCCCCAAGCGTGAGTTCAACGGTGGACGTGTCGAAAAATTTATTAACTGGTTCGGAAAAAATATTTCAACTCCGGAGAACAGGTTGATTATAGGGATTAGCGCACTTGCGTCCCAGCCTTTTATTGACCTATATAACAAAGAAGTGGATGAAAAAACAAGAATAATTTCCTGTGCAAGAACTCTGGGAAAAACCATTTCGGGAATAATCACAGGTGTTGCGGTTCGAGCAGGTTTTATCCACCTTACAAAGAAATACTCGGAACTTGGAAGTGTGGAAAATAGGCAACTTAAAAACTTTTTTACGCCCTCAAAAGCTCCGCCTAAAATGACTTACGCTTATAAGCAATACCAAAATGCAATGGGCATGTTGTTGGCAGTTTTTGGCTTAATTATAACAAATTTTGCTATTGATGCGCCACTCACAAACTTTTTAACTAACCATTTTACCAAAAAATTTGAGGGAGGAAGAAATGAAAAATCCTAGCACCCTCTGGAATAGTTTAAAAAATACCGTATACGAAAAATACGGTCAAGAATCTGGCAAAATGATTGTCCATGCAGGCGTTGTAACGTGGATTACTGCCTCTTTGTCCCAGGTTGCGGCAATCATGATGAACGACAAAATCCCGTCCGACCAGAAAAAATTCCTAATTCCACAAGAAATAGCCGATGGGGCATTAAATGTTCTAACGTTTTATATCATCACAAACTCACTAAAAAATATTTCAGGAAAACTCGTCTCGACGGGAAAATGGTCGACAAAAGCAATACGAGATTTCGTCGCAGCAAAAAACATAAAAATGGGTGATATGTCCACAAATTTGGGTAAAACGTTCAAGGAAGATAAACAATTCCACGATGTCTATGACCAATTCAAGGGAGGTATGGATATGATTGCCGCAAGTGTCGGCTCTGTCGTTTCTTGTAACGCGATTACGCCCATCATCAGAAACCACATCGGTGCCAATCAGCAAAAAAACAGCATCGCCAAAGAACAAATGCAAAAGAAAACGAACTTATACACCCCGATAAAATCCAATGTAAATTCTTATCCCGCAACGCGCAACTCAATGAAAGTATGAATTTAAGAATGAGAGCACAATGTACAATCTGGATTTTTTGCTAGATTAATCGTTTTAAATTTCATATTTAATCCGTCATAGCTCAAAAACTTATTCTCAAGCCTTTCGCCTATATTTAAAATTACCTTGACCGCTTCCATCGTTTCGATTGAGGCAATTACAGAAACCGCCGGACTCAAGACCCCTTTGATAACATAAGCATCTTCTTGCGGCAAAATGCAGTTCAAGCAAGCAGTTTTGTGAGGAATAATCGTTGTAACCTGTCCGAAAAATTCTGTTACCCCGCCATGGATTAGAGTCTTTCCTGTTTCTACGGCAATTTTATTTAACAAAAACTTTGATTTAAAACTGTCGAAACAATCCATAATCAAATCATAATCCTTCACGATATCTTGATAATTATTTTCATCCAGCCTTATTTGATAAGTATTTACACAAGTATCGGGATTAAATTCGTTTATCCATTTTTTCGCACTTTCGACCTTGATTTTTCCGAGGTTTTCAAATTTATGGATATATTGACGGTTTAAATTCGATAGTTCCAAAACATCATTATCAACAATCCCGATTGTGCCGATTCCGACACTTGCAAGAGATGTTAAAACTGTTGAGCCAAGCCCGCCCGCACCACAAACAAGCACTTTCGCCTGAGAAAGCTTTTTTTGCCCCTCCTCGCCGATTTGTTCGATAAGCATGTTGCGGTTATAACGTTGTAATTGGTGAGAGGTGAGAGGTGAGAGGTGAGAAGACGGGTAAACGGTAAACGGTAGACGGTGAACGGTTTTGTGGTTTTTGTTTGTTTTTTGCTTTCCCCTTTTTACTTGCTCAATTGACTTCATCAATAATCCCTCCGCCGAGCAAAATATCATCCTGATAAAAAACTACCGATTGTCCCTTTGTTAAGGCTTTTTGCATATCGTCAAACTCAACTAAAATACTTTCGCCATCAGGTTTTAACATCACATTTACAGGTGTTTGCGAGGAACGGACTTTTGCAGTTGCCTTTGTTTTTTTATCAAGTCCTGCGATTGAAACCCAGTTTAAATCAACAGCCACAAGCGAACTTTTAAAAGTCTCATCGGCTTCGCCTACTATTACTTCGTTGAGGTCTTTATTCAAATCAATTACGTATAAAGGGCTTGTATGCGCAATCCCCAGCCCTTTTCTCTGCCCGATTGTATAATTCCAAATTCCCTCGTGCTTACCTAAAATCTTTCCTGATTTGTCAACAATATTACCGATTTGAGGTTTGACTTCCAAAAGCTCGTTGTAATCACCCGAGTAAAAATCCTGACTGTCCGGCTTGTCATAAACTTCTAACTTACCATTTTGAGCGATTTCTCTGATTTGCGTTTTTTCATACTCTCCCAAAGGCATTAAAATATTTGCGAGCTGGTTTTGTCTTAACTTATACAAAAAATAACTTTGGTCTTTTTTTGGATTTATTCCTTTTTTAAGGATGTAGCGATTGTTTTGCCCGTCAAATTCGACTCTTGCGTAATGCCCCGTTGCGAATTTGTCAAACTCAAGCCCCGATTTTTTTGCCAAAAACGGTAAAACGTCGAATTTTATAAGGCTATTACAGCGCACGCAAGGGTTTGGGGTTCTCCCTGAAAGATATTCCTCTTTAAAATTTTCCAAAACTATTTGTTCGTATTCTTTTGAGCAGTCAAAAACATGGAATGGAATCCCGATCTTTTCGGCAATTTTTCTCGCTTCTTCAATATCTTCTTTTTCGTTTGGTCCATAACATGCGTCTTTGCAGGAGTTTGTATTAACAGAAGGCGCAAGCCTTTCGTGTTTTTCTTCACTCCAAATAGACATGATTGCACCTATAACTTCATGACCTTGTTCTTTTAATAAAAGCGCCGCTACTGATGAATCGACACCGCCTGACATACCTACTAATATACGCATAACTATTATTTTAGCATAACTAATGCCAAGTTGCAATCAAAGCCTGACTTTAATTTGGAAAGTGTTGCACTTTTAATCAGAATTTTCGTGATTGCAACTCGATACTAATCGTTACTATTAATCCAATATCGTTACACCTGTTCCGTTGCTGTAATTTTTAAAATTATCAGAATATCCATGGTTTGAACGGTATCCCTGATATGCCCCATAACCGCTCGGGTATGAATTGTAACGGTTATTATAGTTGTTATAATTATTATTGTAGTTATCATAATAAGGATTTATGGGCGGAGTAAATCCCGTCATTGTACCGCCCAAAAGCGAGTTCCCTATAGCTCCGGCTATATTTTTCCACCCTGCTTGCGGCATCATAAGATCAGAATAATCTTGATTATTTTTTTTATAGCCTTTAGATGCAGCCATAAGGGCTTTGTATCTTGTATCAATGCCCCCACTTTGAGTTGCTCCGAAGAGTTGTTGTTCAAGTCTTTCTATCCTACGTTCGGGACTGTTTTGAGGGTAATCCTGATTTAGAATTTGTGATTCAATTCCGGATAATACATTTTTGGATATATTCGGATATTTATTCAGTTGATTGAAATTTAAGATTATATTATCAATTCTTTGAGAGTTTGTTGAGTTGGGGTATGTCGTAGTAAACAGGCTTCTTTCAATTCTTGATAGTCTTGCGGAAATATTTTGATTCTCATAAAT
Source organism: uncultured bacterium (assembly GCA_903885635.1). GTDB lineage: Bacteria > Cyanobacteriota > Vampirovibrionia > Gastranaerophilales > Gastranaerophilaceae > CAIPUE01. The sequence goes on along the minus strand of CAISJE010000190.1, from coordinate 1,871 downwards.
ACGCCCAAATAACGTTTGTTCAATTTGACTTATATCGGAATAGTTAGTACCGGCAGGTGTTATAAAAGGGTTTGTGGCACCTGATATATTACTGCTATAATTTTGTATCCCGTTTCCCCCGCCAATAGGCTGTAAAGGTGGAAAAATAATTGATGCACATTCCGCGCTTGATTTACTTAAAAGTAAAAAAAGACATAAAATTAATATTTGTCTCATGTCCCCTCCTTGCTGCTTATATATCTTTAAACTTAAGCTATAAGGAAGAATTATACATTACACAAGTGGTCGCCACTTAGGGGCTTTTTATGGAGCCATAAAAAATAATGCAGATAAAAAACAAATTGATATTGAACTTAGTATCAACCATGTGTGAATAAGCGGATGTTGCTTATTCCATATCTCCAGCAAAGCGTTTTGACGAAGACTGCTTGCACCACAATAGTTATCTATTTCAATACCTTTTTCTAAAACTTTACTTGCATAAATCGAATTTGAAACGGACATCGCAGAATTCTTTAAACTTCCCGATTTTACAGCTTCTTCTTTTACAAAGTACATTTCATTACCTCACAATTATCTATCGCCATTAATACTATTGTGTACATTCCACAAATTTGAACATCACCTAGATGGTTGATTAAAAGGATAATTTTAAAAACTCAGTATAAAGGTTACTTGAGAGACTCTAAAAAATGCAGAATTTTTTCTTCAGTCCAGCCCAACACATCATGCCCGCCTGTTTCTGAAATATAAAGTTCAGAATTTGGAGCCATTTTAGCAAGTTTTTTTGACATTTCAAAAGGCACCGTTGTATCATCTTTCGCGTGCATAATCAAAATTTTAGTATCAATTTTTTTTATTTTAGATGTGTTTTTAAATTTACTTTTAATAGGAATTAAAGTGGAAGGACAGCGTTTCAAAATATTTTGAAAAAATTTATTGTTTATAACGGGGGTAGTTTTTAACTGATATTTGACGGCTGATTTCATGTTGCTAAAGGTACTGTTTAAAATTATCCCTCCGAATTTATGGGCTTTTGCGGCGTCTAATACAACGCCTCCGCCCATACTAAACCCCCAAAGCACTATCTGTTCTTGAGAAATACCTTGTTTTTTTAAATACTCAAAGGCGGAATTAAAATCTTTGGCGAAAGCTTTTTCAGAAGGGATTCCCGAATTTTTTCCAAATCCTCTGTATTCTAATAATAAAACTCCATAACCTTTTTTGTGTAAAAAGTCTGCGACATTAAAAAATTTTGTTATATTATGAATTATTCCATGACAAAAAATTATTGTTTTTTTATTTTCTTTTGCAGGTATATAATAATGTTGAAGTGATAATCCGTTTTTTGGGGCGGTAGTCACTGCTTGCATAACTCTTGCCAAATTTTTGAGCATAGGATTAAAAAAGGTTTTATTTGGCGCAAAAATAAGTGCTTGTTCCATCTTTGACATATATTTTCTGCCCAAGACCCCCATTACAAGCGAAGCAGTACCTGTAATACCTAATTCTTTAAAAAATTTTTCTTCTCGTTCCCTACCCTTTTTGTAAAAAGCATTTGCATTGTAAAAATCAGTTTTATGATTATACTGAGTGGAATCTTTTTAAAAATAATTTGTTTTGATTTGAGAATATAAATATATTTTTCCCATAAGAAACTTTCAACTAATTTAACCTTACATTTTTATAAACCGTCAACAAAATAAAAAATGCTATATGTTCCTAAAAATTGGGTAACAGGTCAGCAGGGTGATTTGTAAGTCAACCCTGATTTTGGTATAATTAAAGGTTTGTGTTTTATGCAAATGAGAAGCCAGGGGATAAAGCCTCTAATATACTGATATTCTGTTTTTTTGCAGTTTCTATTACTG
>CAISJE010000189.1 GCA_903885635.1 uncultured bacterium | reverse complement strand
TTCAAGAAGTCTTCATTGCTATCAAAAGTTGTAAGCACAAGGTTAATCATATCGTTGAAGTCGATAAAATTATTTTGTTTTAATTTTAAATCGTAAATCTCATAAATAGCCCAAGCCTCTTTAGCTTTGCCTATTTTACGCTCTTGGGTTTCAATATTATTACAAACGGTTTTTAAACGATTTCTAACGCCCTGTTTTTCCTTTATTTGTTGCTCTTCTTTATCCGCGTACAACTCATCAAGTTTGCCTTGCCAGAAAATACTTGTATTTAGGGTGTTAAAATATTCATCTTTTGTGACCTGATTTTTCTTGATTTCATCAACCGCACCTAACAATTCCCCGATGTAATAATAAGCATCGCCCCATTTTGTGCGATAGAATTCAGGGTTAAATTCATCCAGGCATTGTTTCATCAAATTTCTTTTCGTGATATCATCAATCAGCCCAACACCGTCGAGCAATTCAAATTGAGCGGGATATTGGCGGATAATTTCATTACAAAAAGCGTGGTAAGTGTGGATTACGACAGCCGAAGCAATAGTTCCAATTTCTTTTACCAATCGGGCTTTCATTTCGTTTGCAGCTGCCTCAGAGAAAGTCAAACAAAGAATTACTTCCGGCGGAATCCCTTGTTCGAGCATGTATTTGATACGCTGAATTATAGTAAAGGTTTTGCCTGTTCCAGGACCCGCCAGCACCATAACAGGGCCATCTAGTGTTTTTATGCACTCCATCTGTTTTTCGTTCGGTGTGATTTTCAATGTAGTCATAATAGAATTATTCATTTTATCTCTCTTTACTTTATTTTTATTTAAATTTACACCACTCTTTATTTTGTATTTTATTTGCTAAATCATCAATATTTTTAATTTCATCATTAAAATCAAAATAAATTTTAGATTGTAACATTCCCCCATGGGTATCTTTTATGAAATTAATATTATATCGAAAATTATCCAATAAAAACATTTGAAATGGTCTATAGTCAGGGTATATAGCTTGTTTTGATTTTACTAAGTTAATAATATCATCATTACTAACTTTTTCGCTATCTAGACAACGTACTTTTATCTCCTCGCATTTGTCAATTTCGCAAACGCCTATTATTTCAGCAATTGAATCGACTTTTTTATCCCCATATATCCCAAAGTATTTAGCACGCGAATGCCAATAAGCACCTTTTGCTTCCGGACATGTATAAACATGATATTGTTTAATACTATCTTCACTTACGGCACAATTTACGACATCTAAACGATGTTTCCATGTTGGTAGCAGGTTAGACTCACTTAAAAATTGTTCGTATTCACCTATCATATTAAATAAGTGCTCGGATTTGATGTTTAGTTGTTTTAATGCAAATAAAAAATCTTCAAATTCTACTTTTTGAATAATTATATTATTATTATCTTTATAACTTGCTTTAACTTTGTCCAAGCTTTTGTTGATATCTTTCTGCCCATCAAAATTGGCTAATGCGAGAAAAACTTTTATTCCTTGGAAGTTCTCAATATTCTCAAGATGTCTTTCCAATTGCTCTTCATAAAACCAATCAACGTTTTTTGTTTCTATAAATATAGTAAAAGGTGTTTGTTGTATGACCCCATCAAATATAGAAATTCCGGACTCGCAAGTATACCCTTTTTGTTGTACAAAACTTACACCAACACTTATTTTTTTACCTTCGTCTGCAAGCAGACCTTCAATAAATGTTTGAAATAATATTGGGTTTTCAATATATAACTGTTTTAAAACTAGTAATGTATAATTTGTAACTTTATTCTCTTGTTGCGAATAATTTGGGAAATATCCTACTTCTGCCATTTTAACCTCCTGTAGATCTAATACTAATTTACATTTTTTTACTTTGCACCGCAACGTCCAAATAATGGCTTATATTCCTGCCATAATAAATCTTCAAACACTTGTATGTCCCTGAGATGCTTATTGTTAAGTTCATTATCGTTATAATCAATCGAAAATTCATAAAGCGTAATTGACACAGAACCACTCTCAAATATTCTTGGTAAACGTAGGGCGTAAGTGTCCTTCCCTGTGTTTATAAACAAGTGCTCTTTTAAGCGTTTTTTAATGTCTTTAGATTGCCCAACATAAAGACATTTATTTTCTTTAGTCCAATTAGATTCTTCACTAATCCTGCTAACTGCATATTTTTTCTTTTCTTCGTTTCTACCATTAATAAGCCCTTCACGATTAGCATTGGCTTTATTATAGTCTAGTTCTAAATCTGAATTTGCTTTAATTATATAAATAACTAGAGTATTTTTTATTGGCAAGACCGATAAATCAACGTTTTCAATATTATCCATTTTTGCATCAAATTTTATTGTTTCATTTTTAATATTTATTTTTATATCTTTTAAATATCCAATTTCAGACGAAATCAACTCACTTAATTTCTTTTCCATATCATACCCCACCCCACATTTAAACCCTAATTGTAATTATTATATTCTAAACATATCCAACAAAACCTTTATGTTAAAAAGTATTGCTATTTTTTGTAATACCCCTGATAAGAACCAGTTTTATTATAATGCTTTACGGTATTTCCGCTTTGCCTGTAATAACCCTCATAGTTACCGGTTTTGCCATACTCTTTGACTTGATTGCCACTTTGTCTATAATAACCCTGATAGCTCCCACTTTTATCATATTTTTTAACCTTCTCACCGTCTGAAATTCCAAATGCGCTATTTTGACTTTGGATTGCAAAGCAAGGTGATGCAATAACTGTGAATAATGCTATTGATACAAAAATTTTTTTCATAATTAATCCTTTCTTACTCGAACATAAGCAAGTGCTTTTCTGTGGCTGTGATTTTGAATCAATTGACGAAAGCTGTCAAAAAATGTTTTAATTTTCTCCATTAACTTACTCCACTTTTCCCTAACTTAATCATTATACGCAACACCCATGTCAAAAACGGACGTTTCTAAATATAATGTATATTAAACTCATATTATACCCATAAATTTAATTTTTTTTAAGTAAAAATTGAACGTCCTATTATGTCGTACATGCATGTTATTCTAGTAAAGAAAAGAAAGGAGTCCATTATGAGAAAATGGCTGTGCAAGTATTATACTAAATCATTTCAGGTGGTTGAGGTTGAAGTTTATGCCAACAATATTATTGCAGCACAAGAACAAATAAAATACAGACCAGAATTTAAATCTTTTGCAGGAAATCCTCAAGAGCGTCGATAAATTTAAAATTCAGACTAAGCGTTCGGCACTAAAGATGAATTTGTAAAAACATGTTGAATGAATCTTAACAATCATTAAATAGCAGCCTTATTCATGGTATGATTTCGTTGAAAGATGATGGTATGAGTAAGATAATGAATAAATGCCTAGTATATAGCTCCAAGCTAACAGGTAACCAGTTTTTATACAACGAATTTAAAGTTGTTGTTGAGTTGATTCAGGATGGATTCAATAAATCTGAAATCTATAAAAAGGTTGTCGATGAAAACTTATTTGAATACAGGTCAACAAAGTCAATAACTAAAAGATTAGGAGCTGTTTTAGAACGAGTCAAGGCGTTAGATGATTATCTTCTTGATTGTGTTATAAAAAAAACGAATGAGGTAGGCCGCCTAGTTAATTTATATGCGATCATGAAATATGACCTATTGTTTTTCGAATTTATGGAAGAGGTTATTTTAGATAGAAAATTGTCTTATCAGGAAGAATTATCCAAAACTGATATCACACGTTTTTTTGAAATTAAGTCTGAGCAAAGTGAACTTGTCGCAGGCTTTAAAGAAACTACATTAAAAAGATTACGCCTTTCCTATATCGAAATATTGTTAGGCTCGGGATGCGTTATAAAAACTGAAAAATCAATGAAATTAGCTCCTCCTATGGCTATTTCTTCAATCAGAGGTCATTTGGAAAAAATAGGAGATTCTAGATATTTAAAAGCGATGTTAGGATAGCAAGATGCCAAACATAAAAGAAAGACTGGATGAAATAAAAAATATTATAGAAAAAGATGCTTTTTATGCAAGTAGTTCCCTTGGCGGCGAGCTTAATTTTCATATCTTTGATTATGAGCCTCAAGATGAACTAAAAGTTAGAGACTATGTAAGAACCCTTTTGGATAGCTATTCACATGAAAACTCAAAAGTAAAACCAATTGAGTTTGATTTATTTGAGCTAATACTAGAAATATTAAAGGAAGAAAAAATCGGCAATAATTTATTACTAGACAAGGCTATTGAGATAGAGGCAACATCAGGTACAGATAGATTGATTAAAGCGCTTAGCCCGATTTTCAAACCTGAAAATATAACTAAAATTATCAAATCAAAAATATCGAATCAAAATTTGGTTTTGTTGACAGGGGTAGGAAAAGCTTATCCATTGTTGCGCTCTCATACAATTCTAAACAATCTGCATTCGGTGTTAGATAATATGCCTGTAATAATGTTTTATCCTGGGTCATATGACCAAAAGGAATTAAGTTTATTCAAGAGTGATATTTTTGAAGGCATAAGAGACGATAACTATTATCGTGCATTTAGGCTTGTCGGTAACATATAAGGAAGTGAAATATGAAATTAAAAGAATTATTTTCAAAGAAAATTCAAAGAGAAATTAATGGCGTTATAAAGGTAGACCAAGTTGACAATCCGGATGTACTTTTTCAAGAGCTAGACGAATTCGTTATAACTACTGAATTGACAAGACATTTCAACACTTTCTTTAAAAATTATAATCACTCTATTGATAAACCAACAGCAAATATTGGTGTATGGATTTCTGGTTTCTTCGGCTCAGGTAAATCCCACTTCCTAAAAATGTTATCTTATTTGTTGGAAAATAAAGAGGTAAAGGGACATACAGCTGTAGATTTATTTGAATCTAAATTCAAAGACCCTTTAATGTACGCAGAAGTTAAACGTGCGGTCAGTGTTCCAACAGAAGCTATTCTGTTCAATATCGACTCAAAAAGCTCACCTGAAGGTAAATCTAGCAAAGAGGGAATAGTCGAAATATTTTTAAAAGTCTTTAATGAAAAACTTGGCTACTGTGCAGAAATCCCTTGGTTGGCAAATCTTGAAAGATTGCTTGACAAAGAGGGGAATTATGAAAAATTTAAACTTGCTTTTCGTGAAGTTGCCGGCGAGGAGTGGGAGGTTCTTAGAGATAGAACTTACTTAATTCAAGATGAATTTGTTAGCGCTTTGGTTAAAGCCAAAGGATTATCAAAAGAAGCAGCTGAAAACTATTTCCTAAACGCAGACAGCGATTATAGCATTACCCCTGAATCATTTGCTTTACTTATAAAAGATTACATAGATTCTAAGGGACCTAAAAACAGAATTATATTCTTAGTGGATGAAATCGGTCAATATATTAGTGATAACACTAGTTTAATGCTGAACTTACAAACCGTTGTTGAACAGCTTGGAATATATTGTCCTGGTAGAGCTTGGGTACTTGTCACCTCTCAAGAAGCAATTGATACCATTACAAAAGAAAGATTTAGAGACCAAGATTTCTCAAAAATCCAAGGTCGTTTCCACACAAGATTAAGCCTATCAGGGTCTAACACAGACGAGGTTATTCGTAAAAGGTTGTTGGAGAAAACAACAATAGCAGAAAAAACTCTTAGCCAGCACTATCATGACCAAGAAAAAATATTAGCTAATTTAATAACTTTCTCAACAAATACAGCTGGCATGAAAATATATGATAGCAACAAAGATTTTGTAAATTGCTATCCTTTTGTGCCTTATCAATTTAAACTATTACAAGATGTTTTCGCGAGCCTCCGTAATTTCTCTCACGCGGGCGCACATTTATCAGAAAACGAACGTTCCATGTTAAACGCTTTTCATAGTGCATTGAAAGAATATTCAGAAAAGGATATCACTGACTTGGTGCCATTTAATATCTTCTTTTCGACGGTAAAGACTTTCATCGATACAAACATAGTCCGTATGTAACAGGTCAGCAGGGTGATTTGTAAGTCAACCCTGATTTTGGTATAATTAAAGGTTTGTGTTTTATGCAAATGAGAAGCCAGGGGATAAAGCCTCTAATATACTGATATTCTGTTTTTTTGCAGTTTCTATTACT
>CAISJE010000188.1 GCA_903885635.1 uncultured bacterium | reverse complement strand
TTTAAAATTTAATAGGGGATTATTCTCTGCTTGGAATTTTTAAATCAAGTGATTAAATCAATCTTTCTTCCTATTAAATTGTTAAATTTTGATAAATAGGCTTTACTTTTATTACAGTACGAGTTACCTTTTTATGAAGCATGGATAATATTTCTTAATATTTTTGTCGGGCAGGGATTTTTATTGTCAACAAAAATCCCTATTTATTTTTACCTAAATTCATTAAATTTTCTTCATTAAGATTTTAGAACTTGATTTTTTCCAATGGTAATAAAGGGCATGGTCAATTGTAAAAATTATTCAATTTTTTGTTACTTGTCAATAAGTTTACGTAAAGATAAAATGAATAAAGTAGAGAAGTGAAAAAGAAAAAGAATAAAGGGGTGATGGCAACCAAACTTTGCTGAAAAGTTTAATCTTGAAAATAATTTGTAAATACGGTAACTAAGCTTGGGCGGGCGATTAAAAAAATTTAAAAATATTATATATAACAACAAGATTAAAAATGCAAAGTTGAAGATTTAAGGAAGAGGTTCAGAAAAAGATAGCTGAGTGAAGGCTGTGTGTTGATTGGGGAGTTGGAATAAGGGAAAATATCGTTTAAACGGTGTTTTCCCTTAAAATTTAATTTGGTTTATAATTGATTTATGGAAGAATTGGAAACAAAAAGAATTATATCGCTTATGTCAGGAACTTCCTGCGACTCGATTGATGTCGGTTTATGCGAAGTCATGCCTGATTTGAGCTGTAACTTAATTGACGGAATAAACTTTAAATACCCTGAGCATGTCCGCGAAAGGCTTTTTGATTTTTTTGCTCAAAATGTAACCTTAAAAGATGTATGCCAAATGAATTTTGTTGTCGGGAAATGCTTTGCGGATGCTGCCAATGTTTTAATTAAAAAGTGGGGGAAACCAGATTTTATTTCCTCACACGGACAAACGGTTTTTCACTATCCGTTTGAAGATACTTTGGATGAAATTAGCTTAAAAAGTACATTGCAAATAGGCGAATCTTGCGTTATTGCTCAAGAAACTGGATGCTTAACCATTTCAAACTTTAGAGAATCAGACATTGCTCAAGGCGGACATGGCGCACCTTTGGTTTGTTTTGCTGACGAAAAATGGTTTAAACCGTTGGGCGAAAATGTTGCTATACAAAATATTGGCGGGATTTCAAATGTTACCGTTGTGTCAAATAACTGCCCAACATTCGGGTTTGATACCGGAGTCGGTAATATTATGATAGATTACTGCTGTAATAAATTTTTTGGCATGCCTTACGATGAGGACGGCAAAATTGCGGCTGAAGGTATAATTTCTGAAAGTTGGTTAAACTGTTTACTGGAGGACGAATATTACTACAAAACTCCGCCAAAAACTACGGGGAGAGAATATTTTTCGCCGAAATACATAGAAAATGCTTTAAAATTTGCGCCTGAGGATGAAAGAGATATTATATCTACTCTAACAGCACTTACTGCAAAATCTATAACAAACGCTTATCAAAGATATGTATTCCCACGCACTGATATAAAAGGGGTTGTAATCGGCGGTGGGGGAGCTTATAATTTAACCTTAATGAAGTTTTTACGAAAATATTTGCCCAAGCATATCGAATTGAAAACCCACGAAGATTATGGTATTTCTAACAACTTCAAGGAAGTCATGGCATTTGCACTTTTAGGCTACTGCACTTTTTACGGAATCCCAAGCAATCTCCCTTCGTGCACCAACGCAAAAAAAAGAGTTGTTTTGGGCAAAATAACTGCTTTTTAATACTGTTGCTACTGAGTATTTATAGTATCTATTTATAATGAATTGCAACTTAGCAGCTCAACATTTCTTAATATTTTTTTGATTTTTTAACAATTTTATTTTTTTTGTTGTTTAATATGAATATGAATTGTGTTACAAGTGTACTATAAAATTAGAGGTGTAATATGTTAGTTAGTTTTAATCCAAGTTTAAGTATTCCGAATGTTAACAGAAAAAATCCAGATAAAACAAGTTTTCAACAGGCATCTACGGCAATCCTAGATAAAATAGCTAGTAAACAGACTATCTATGCAAAGGAAGCAGAAATGCTAGGTACATATTTAACTCAAGGCGGGCAAATAGCAAGAACACTTTTTGAGACATTATCTCAAAAAGCTTATGGTGGTGCAAAAACTATGTTAAAGAACCTGGAGTCAAAATATCAAAATAATATTATATCCACATAGATTAATATTTATCTAATTCTAAGCAAATTCTTGTATTTTTTCAGACAGCTTACCGCCTAACACTGCACCAAAGCCCATGCCAACCAATGAGCCAATAGCCCCGCCGTGTTTTGCTCCTATAGCACCTCCGTAGCCTATTCCTGCGGTTACACTCGCAACATTTACGGCAGATTTTACGGTTTGTTCAATAGTTTCACCTTTTTTAATTGCATTGAATATTTTCGGCACTTCAAGTAATGCTATAGCGAGGACGCCCAATTTTGTTGTACGTTTTAATGCTCTGCCCGTTAATTGGGCAAACTTTGAGCCTTCATATTTGAATGCGTAAGCTTTATCATCCACAAAATTAGTTATTTTTGTTTCGATAACATTCTCAGATTCTTTACCCTTAACTAAGTTTAATAATTTTCCACCAAAAGTAGTGTCAGCAAGGGATCTGTCATTATCATACAACCAACTTGCCCATTTTTTACCCTTTTTGATTTGTCCATGCAACCACTTTTCTATTGCAGTACCTCTGAAAAAAGAAAAGTCATGTTGGTACTCTTTGTAATCATATTTCGGGTCAATACCTTTGAATTGGTTTACAGCACTCTTAATATCTCTCCAATCCTCAGGTAAATTGATAAGAGCAAGGCTTGCCATGCCAAGTGCTGACGTGATTTCTCCGTGTTGGATTTTGTCGGGGATAGATATTGCTCTTCTAACGGGTGGTATAGTTTCAAGCGCGCAAAAAAGACTGATATCTTCAGACTTGTCTTTATCGCAACGTCTATCAGTATCAACTGAAACATTATTTTGTCGTCTGTCTACACTTTTTAATTCCACAACAATTCCTTTAATCACCAACACATATTAATATAAAGTATTTTCGTGAGGAAAAATTGCTATCCTTTGACTGAGCATTTGTTAAAAAAGTAATCGAAAAAATAGCGCCTGTTGTTTACTGCTTATAGGAATTTTCCCAACAGCCAAATTCCCTCAAAGTCGGGAATGCTTTTAAACCAACACATTCGGCATTTAACCTCATGGAATTTAAGCAAACTTCCCACTTAATCAAAGGTAATCGAAAGTGAGAATTACAAAACGTTTTGTCACCTACATGAGTTGCATTTTGTGCACGACTTTTAAATCATTGCAGTTTAAAAGTACAGCCGATAAGCGTGTATCAGAAATTTAAGTATTTTACTACTCTAACAGCCAATCTATTGCGTTAATTTGTTTGATACCTTTATGAGAGGTCAAGGGCTGTTCGTCCATCGTTATTAAAAATTTCTGATAATGGTCTTTTATACTTTCTAAAGATTTTAATTCCCTCGCCAAAGTTTCCTCTGCCTGAACAGTTTGTGCTACTTGATAATATTCTCGAATGCCTTCTTTTATTGCAATAAAGTCAACTTCATTCACTCCAACTTTTCCAATATAAACATCATAGCCTCTTCTGAGAAGTTCAAGATAAACTATATTTTCGAAGTTATGACCCAAATCTTGTTTTTTAGCGCCCAGTAAAAAATATTTCAAGCCCAAATCAACAGCATAATACTTTTCACCTGTTTTTAAATATTGTTTCCCGACTACATCGTATCTGTTTACACGATAAAAAATAAAACTGTTTGTTAGTGCGGATAAATAATTTTCTACAGTAGGCGAAGTTATTTTTCTGCCATAAGAAGTCATTGTGTCGCTTATCTTTTTTGCAGATGTGCTATTTCCAACATTGTCAAACATAAACTTAATAATGCTCTCTAGCATGGAAATATCTATTATTTTTTTTCTGGCAACTACATCTTTTAAGATAACGGTGTTGTATATTCCGTTTAAATAATCACCGATGAGTTTTTTATCATTATTTAAATCTAAAACATATGGGAAGGATCCGTTTTCAAGATACGCTCTAAATTTTCTCGTTAAATCAGTTTTGTCCTCAAAAGACGATAAAAATTCTTTAAAGGATAACGGTAACATTTTTATTTCAACATATCTTCCTGAAAGAAGCGTAGCCAGTTCACCTGACAAGAAATAAGCATTTGAGCCTGTAATATACAAATCAACATTTTTCTTTATATACAAACTATCAACTGCTTTTTGAAAACTTGGAACATTTTGAATCTCATCTAAGAAAATGTAATTCATTTTATCTTTGATTAGTTTACTGTTTATATATTCGTGCAGTTTTTTGTAATCGGTGAGTTCTTCAAAATCTACATCTTCAAAATTTATATTTATTATTTGAGTCTTATCCACATTGTTTTTAAACAGATAATCTTGAAAAAGCTCAAATAAAGTTGACTTACCACAACGGCGAACCCCTGTGATAACCTTAATAAGCTGTTTATCTTTAAACCCTATTAATTTGTCCAAATATTCCTGTCGCTGAAGCATGGTAATATCTCCTTACAAATTCATTATAAATCATATCCTGTCAAAAATCAATACTTTTTAAAATGGATTTTAAAAAGTATTGAAAAATACAAAGTTTTTAAAATTAGATTTAAAAACTTTTAAAATAAAATCTCTTTAACATATTTTTTCAGTCTGTCGATGTCGGATTTAAATTCTTTTTCTGCGGCGGCGGCGTTGCTGCGATAAGTTACGTGGTAACAGAGACCTTTTGGTGTATTCATTTCTGAATATGGTATTGAGTAAATAAGTTCCCATTTTTCATTGCGTTTCAAGTGTTTCGAGTCTTAAAACTGTTTGAGCGATTTTTAAAAGTTCGTTGTTCATAATGTTTCTTTTGTTTATCTGTCTTGGGTTAGTCGGCGTTAAACTGGTACGCTTTCGCTTTCACCCTCTGCCGACAATCCGCTAACGACACAGCCATGGGGTTGTTATGTTGGCAAGCGTTTTAAACAGTGATAGAGCTATCACTGTTAATATTCAAATCGTTAAGGCATTTATTAAATATGCAAAAGATATGAATATTAATATTGAAGATATTTACAAATAATTAAACTATCTGACCGACATCACAAAACCCTCTCAAATTGGGCTGGACTTTTGCACTTATCACCTCTCACTCCTTAATTATATCGATAAAATATAATTAATCAACGTACGCACGCCGACGCCTGTTGCGCCTTTTGTCAGTTCTTTTTGAGGTTTGTCCAAAAACGCAACCCCTGCAATATCCAAGTGAACCCAAGCCGCGTCCTTGACAAATTCTTGCAGAAAAATACCCGCCGCAGAAGCTCCACCATATCTTGAACCTGTATTTTTCATATCCGCAACATCACTTTTCAAACCGTCTTTATATTCCTCATACATAGGTAGCTGCCAAAATCTTTCGCCGTTTGCTTCACCGATTTTAATCAATTTGTCGATTAATTCCTGATTATTTCCCATAATCCCCGCAGCTTGAGTCCCCAAGGCGACCATACAAGCACCGGTAAGTGTCGCAATATCAATAATTTCATCAACTCCAAGCTCACAAGCATAACAAAGCGCATCAGCAAGGGTTAAACGTCCCTCTGCATCAGTATTGTCAACTTCGATTGTTTTTTTGTTCTTCGCCGTCAAAACATCCCCCGGTTTGTACGCAGAACCCCCAGGCATATTTTCACAAGCCGCAATTATACCATGCACCTCGACATTAGGGTTAAATGATTTTAATGTATTCATAACCGATAGAACGCAAGCCGCACCCGACATATCATCTTTCATCGTAAGCATTGACGAAGCGGGTTTTATATCCAAACCGCCGCTATCAAAGGTTACGCCTTTGCCGATAATCGCAATTTTCTTTTTAGGATTTTGAGGAATATATTTTATGTGGATAAATTTAGGGAACTCGGAACTTCCTTTGCTCACCGCTAAAAACGCGCCCATTTCCATCTTTTCAATATCATCTTTCTCGTAAATCTTTGTTTTTACGCCCTCGATTTTTTTCGCAACTTCCGCCAATTTTGTAGGAGTTGCATATTGAGCAGGCTCATTTGCAAGGTTACGGGCAAAAGCCATCGCCATAGCTATTTTTACGCCTTTTTCGGCCCCGAGTTTTAACTTGACAGATTTTTCCACCTCTTTTTCCACTAAGATAAATTCTTCGATTTTACTTGTTTCTTTTTTTGATTTGTATTTATCAAAAGAATATTCGCCGATTAAAGCACCCTCGGCAACAACCTGCCCGCTTAAAGACGGTTCAAATTCAAGCTTGCCTAAATCGATACAGATTTTTTTTGCTTTTATACCTAAAGCTTTTTTAACTATTTTTGCAGAAAGTTCTCTTAATTTGTTAGGAGTAAATTTTTCCTTTTCGCCAAGCCCGACGACCAAAACTTTATTGGCGGGAATTTTATTATAAGTTTGCAGGATATAAGTTGAACCGAATTTTGCATCAAACTTGTCATTTTCAATAACGAATTTTGTAATAATTTCACCCAACGCTTCGTCAACAGATGCCGCGACCCCTTTTAATATGTCTGTTTTTTCGTACATCCCGACAACCAAAACATCGCAAACCTGCTCTTTCAACTCCGCGTTTAAAACTTTAATTTCCATATTAAAACTCCTTTCAAATTACTCACAAATTATAACACTTAATTATAAGAATTGTAACAAAAACAAGAGAAATATTTTAAATCTCCGCAATTTTTTTTATTATGGTTGTTATACTCATTAGATTAGTTTTATTAGATGGTAAAGAATTTATTATGAAAATATGTCAAAAGAATAATATCCTTTTTGGATGCAAAAGCCCTCTTCAGATTGAACCAAAATCAATACATCAAATATCAAAAAAAGAAAGAGCTCTTATTGGACAAGGTGAAGCTTATATTCGTAGCTATTTAAAAAAAGAAAGTTCAATCCCTGCTCTCCAAGCAATTGGCATAGACCCTAAAACAATGAAAATAAATCTTCATTTTTTATTTAGATTAATTACACGAATGCAACAAAATAGAATTTTTAAAATGCGTTCACTTGTTGACGCTCTTGAAAATGGACAAATCTTTAAACAAGAAAATTTTCATGGATTTATTATAAAAGGGTCTAATGGCTTAATAATTATTTTAAAAAAACTAGGTCACAAAAAAGCTTCGTTGGATTCAATATATACTGCTGAAAAAAAATTTCCTAATTGGACAGAATTTGCGACTTATGCGAAAACAGCAAAAAATGATTTCGTTGAATAAATAAGTATTTTTATCATTTGTTAAACTTGACTAAATAAATGGGGGCGGATTTAACCGCACCACCATTTGCGATTTGTGTTGTCGGGCATACGGCTTGCTTGAATTTTCCCTGCTTTAGACTTTTTGTTTCCGATAGTATCAGCATCTTGAAAATTAAGTTTACGCACTTTATGGTTAATTAAAAGCTACCTCAGTTGTTACGAATAGGGGAGAGGTGCATTAAAATTATGTTTGCTGTTCAGTTGTTTCATGCTAAAATATAAATATGTTTACAGGTATTATTGAAGAAATAGGCACCGTTAAAGAATTTTCTAAGAGTGGTAGAAACGCTCTTATTGTTATTGAGTGCGAAAAAGTAATCGAAGTGGAAAATGGTACTACGAAAATCGGTGACAGTATTGCGATTGATGGAGTTTGCCAAACAGTTACAGCTATCAATAAAAATAATTTTTCAGCCCAAGTCTCTTCAGAAACCCTTGGTGTTACAACTTTTTCAAAGTTTAAAACAGGAACGAAAGTTAATCTTGAAAGAGCTTTAAGTCTTAACCAGAGGTTTGGCGGACACATTGTAACAGGACATGTTGATGGGATTGCAAAAGTTAAAAGTATCCAACAAAAAGATGAATTTTATTATGTAAAGTTTGAAGTTGAAAAAGATTTGGCAAAATATATTGTAAAAAAAGGTTCCGTGAGCCTAAATGGTATAAGCTTAACTGTCGCAGACTTGGGTTCGTGCGAATTTAGTGTCGCAATTATCCCTCATACTTTTAAAAATACAAACTTGGTTGATTTAAAATCAGGCGGCTTTGTAAACATAGAAGTTGATATTCTGGCTAAATATGTTGAAAAATTTTTATCAACGGATAATAATGGAACGATAGACGAAAATTTTTTGAAAGAAAATGGTTTTTTTTAAATGAATAATGCAGAAATCGAAAATAATTTTTTTAACACAGTTGAAGAAGCAATAGAAAGTTTTAAAGCGGGCAAACCCGTTTTAATTGCGGATGATGAAAATCGCGAAAATGAGGGTGATGTGATTTGCTCTGCCGAAAAAATTACCCCCGAGATTATAAATTTTATGGCTCAGGAATGTCGCGGGCTTGTTTGTTTGGCTATTACAAAAGAAACCGCAAGTAACCTTGAGTTGACTCAGATGGTTGACAATAACACCGAAAGTGCTCAAACAGCTTTCACTCAAAGTATTGATGGCGCAGCAAAATTTGGGGTTACAACAGGAATTTCTGCATATGACAGAGCAAAAACTATTCAAATAGCAATTGATAAAAATGCCAGACCTAACGATTTGAGACGTCCCGGACATGTCTTCCCTTGCGTTGCAAAATCAGGAGGCGTACTGCAAAGAACAGGACATACCGAAGCGAGTGTTGATTTGGCAAAACTGGCAGGTCAATTTCCGGCAGGGGTTATGTGCGAGGTTATGAATTCAGACGGAACAATGGCGCGCAGAGATGAATTAAAACAGTTTGCAATAAAACATGATTTAAAATTTATAACAGTAGCACAACTTATTAAGTATAAATTAAAGACTGAAAGATTCGTTACTCGCGAAGCTCAAGCTACTTTACCTACCCAATTCGGAGATTTCAAAGTTTACGGCTATTTGAACAACTTAACTGGGCAAGAACACGTTGCACTTGTCAAAAATGACGGTTCGGATAAAATTCCTCTAGTTCGTATGCATAGCGAATGTTTAACGGGGGATGTTTTTCATAGCTTGAAATGTGATTGTAATTCTCAGCTTCATCGTGCAATGAAAATGGTTGACGATTGGGGCAAAGGTGCCATTGTTTATCTTCGTAATCACGAAGGTCGTGGAATAGGCTTGGTTAATAAAATTAAGGCCTATGCGCTTCAAGAAAAAGGACAAGATACGATTGAGGCAAATATTTCGCTTGGCTTTCAGCCTGATTTAAGGGATTATGGCGTTGGCGCGCAAATAATTCTTGATTTAGGATATAATAACTTTAATCTGATTACTAATAACCCTAAAAAAGTTATAGGCTTAGAGGGTTATGGATTGGAAATTCATGATATAGTTAATTTAGAACCTGATGTCAACTGCTATAATAAAAAATATATGGAAACCAAAAAAGACAAAATGCATCACATGTTATAAATAGATATTATAGACATATATGGAGAAATTGATGAATTCAAATATAATTTATGAAGCGCGACCACTCAATAAAGACCTGCATAAAATTTTTGCGGGGGTTTACGGTGATTTTAGGCTCGCAGCTGTGGACGATTATAAATTTGAATTGGAGCCTTTAAGCTACGAAGGATTTATTAAAGCCGTGGAAAAAGGTCTGCTTAATTGTATTGTATTATTGGAAAATCAAATCCCGACAGCTTTTTTGGCTTATACGACAATGATTTCAGAAGCGGTTGAATTAAATGTAATCCATTGTCTTGGTGATGAAGATTTAGTTGTAAAAAGAAAGATTTTACTGGAAAAATTTTTAGAAGATACTAAAGACGAGCGCAGGGAAAAAATAGTTTGTTATCCTATGATTGGCTCTCAAGGTAATTTTGTAAGTAATATAGCGCATTATGGGTTTAAATTTGTTGGACTTGCTGTGTTGAGATTTACTTTTGAAACGGGTAATTCGGGAATTATTTTAAAAAATGCAATTTTGAAAGAAAAAGAACAGGGCTATGAAATTGTTACTTGGAACGATGAATATTTGGAGGAGGCTATCGTAATTGTACAAAAAGCCTTCGAAAACAGTTCGGATGCTCTTTTTGACACAAGATTTAAATCAGTTGAAGGCACAAGAAATATTTTAGAAAATATTGTTCAAGGTAATTATGGCGAGTTTTTGCCTGAAGCGGTGAGTGTTTTACTTTTTAACGGTAAACTCTGCGGATTTTGTTTTATAAATATTACCGGCGGTAAGATTGCAAATGTGCCTATTTTTGCTATTGCGCCGGAGCATCAAGGTAAGGGGCTTTCAAAACATTTACTTAAAAAATCGGTTCAAACCCTTTTGGATTGGACAAAAACAGGGAAAAAGAGTTTTAGTGAGATTAATACCACTACAGAAACCGATAATTATCAAGCACTCAAAATGTATAGACATATCGGCTTTAAAGAAGATTATGCATATTCTCAATCATATTTGCCAATCAGTGATTAATCAAAAAATATAACAAATCCTTAATTTAATGCCCATAGTATCTTGACAAAGTTTTTTATTTCTTTTACTATCCTTGTAGGAGAAAAATGATGATAACGAATAATACAATAGAAATAATAATAATAATAATAATGATGACGATTATGATGATGATGCCTGATAAAGGCGGTCGTGGTTGTTTGTCGTAGATATAAATTTATTTCAAGATAAAAACCTTAGAGACTGCTTTAATCAAGGCAGTTTTTTGTTTATGTATAAAACCAAGGAATAGTAGAAATGATAACGGAAATCAATCAAACTAAATCATCACATAATTATAAAAATATATCTTTTGTTTCAAAAGAAAGTTATCTTTTCAATGGGATGGACAAATCGTTGAAACCTTTGAATACATTTGTAAAATCTCAGGAAAATCTTTCACATACAAGGTTTTTTCAAGATGTGATGACTAATTGGGTACCCAAAGTTGTTTTCTTAAGAAGCTTGGCTGATTTTACGGAAATGACTTTTTTGGAGTTTACGGAATCTACTTTATTCTATTTCGCACCACCGATTTTAGGCAGTCTTCTTCAAAAAGGATTTGCAAAATTAACACCTAAGTCGATAAGAAAAGAAGTAAACGAAAATGTTTCAAGAGTCAGTGATGAAATTTTAAAAGAGGCTAAATCGTCTAATAATATTATTGCAAAGAGGGCAGTATCTGTAAAAGCGGCAATATTACTTGCTTGCGTTTCAATTCCGGCGGCGGAATATGCTCTCAGTTTTGCCAAAAATTTATTAACACTAAAATTATTTAACAAAAGTGATTTTAATAATATTGCAAATTTGAATAGGGATGGACAAAATACAGAAACTGCCGAACAGCAAAAACGGGTTGCAGACAGTGCAAAAAAACACATTCAAGGTGCAGGTAAACTTTCGCTTGCAGCACTTGTTGCAAGTATTGCTTTAGCGACATTTGGTCATAAATCAAAGATGCTCCAAAAGGTAAGTAAGATTATCCTGCAACCGGGTGGGGCTATTAATAGTGGATTAAATAAGCTCGGGATTAAATCTCAAAGAGTTGAAAATGCACTAAAGACTTATATAAATTTTGATTTTAAAGTAGAAGACGGAAAATTGGGCTTGAGTAAAGGACAGTTGGTCGTAAGTACTTTAGCCGGACTGTGGGGCTACAATGACGCCGGCAAGGACAGAGGCAGATTGGATCAGCTTGAAGTATTGACAAGGGTTCCGATTGTGGTATTTTATACGATTTTCGGCAGCGAGATATTTGATTATACCTTCAAACATATTTTGCACAATAAAAACAAATTCCCTGACTTGGTAAAACAAGGAAAAGACGGTAAAATTAGTATCCCCAAAAGAGCTGAACTTCCTGACTTAGCCGAAAAAATCGCCAAACTCAAAAAAACACCTGTACAAGTAGAATTTAACAGATTATTGAAAGAAAAATCTATAATAACGGCTGTTCCTTATGGTTTTGCGCTTGTATTTATGGGCTTTTTGCTTGCGGGCATAACCCGTTTTTGGACACAGTACAGATATGACCAATCTAAACAAGAAAATCAAGCGCAAGATAAGCTTAAAAATCTAATCCAACCCAAAAAATTTATTTAAGTAATGTTACAATATTTTGTTCCGTCTAGCAAATTATTTTATTTACAAGTTTTACCGTTCACCGTTTTCTCGTCAGCCTTCATACCTCTTTTAAGCCTATTTAAATAACCAAATTATCAACCCATAAGCTTTGACCATCGGGTCGTTTTGGGCTTCGGGGTTAGCTTTAATAAGCTGATTTAAAACTTTCCCCGCCGCAGGTAGATTAAATTCCTTAAAATAAATCCTAGCTAAATTTATAGCATCGACAATATTATCAGGATTTTTTTGCAGGGCCTCAGCATAAGATTTTTTTGCCTGCTCTTTATTCCCGAGATTGTAATTTATCAGTGCAATCAGTCCATCTACATCCGAGGATGTATTAATTTGTTTCGCCATATTGGCGTAG
>CAISJE010000187.1 GCA_903885635.1 uncultured bacterium | reverse complement strand
GAAGTTTCTCCTAAATATGTCCCTCGATAAAACCTTGATGTAGGTCTTTTTAATTCTCTTGAGATAGTTGATTTTGCTCGACTGAGTATCCTCGCAATTTCGCAAATTGATGTCTGTTTTGCATGCAAAACAGACATCAATTCCCTTTCTTCTGATGATAAATGTGTGTACTTCTTTTTCATGTGAACACCTTCCTTTCCTCATATATTTTATATGATTTCTTTTTCCAGGTGTTCCACTTACTTATTGAACTTGCAATTCATATTCTTGTAAATAAATGTAAAAGCATTATGAAAAATTGCTATTTAAAGGCAATTTTTTTTTTTACCGTTTTTTAAATTATTGTCAATAGAAGATTTTCACCAAGTATTAAAATAAGTAAATTAAAGTATATACAACGCTTGATAAAGGCTTGTATATGAGATAAGTTTAAGAAATGGGGGGGATTTGAACCTTGTAAAGGGTTAGTGAATAAATGAATATAACACCTAAAGATACTACAAATATTAAAAAAAGAATGTATGGCAGGCATGCCACTCAAACTTCTTCCCCCCTTTCAGTGTCTATAACATACAAAAGAGAGCTTTTAAAATTAAATTCCCAAAATTTAAGTTTTACAGGCTCTTTTATTAATAATGTGTCGGGTGCATTGGAGGAATACGGTAAACAATTCGGACCCGCAGCAAAGAAGAAGATAAAGGAACAGCTTGCACTGTTAAGCTCCAAAAAAAATCCATTTTTGACCTTGAAAGATAACTCAATCACCTTTAAAAAAATGACCGCCTTAGATAGGCTTAATCAGGCGGTTATTGACCCTGTTGTTCACATGCCTGTTGATTTGGCGAACTCAACGCTTAATCTGATTAAAAAAATCCCTGCTTTCAAAAACTCAAATTTTATTGACAATTTACTCGCAAATGAAGCTTTAAAAAACAGAAGAAGTCATATTGAACATATTTCGCATGCCGCAGGCATTGAACATTTTTTTGAAATGCTTGATAACGAAACTCTTAAATCAAGAATTTTCAACGAAGGCCACAAAAGGCTCAGCACAAAAGTTTCGAATTACAGCACAAAATCAGAAAGAGCGTTGACTAGGTTTGTTACAGGCCTAATCCCCGCATTTTTCCTCGCAAATGACGCTTATAACCTTTCTACTTACGTAAACAACGACAAATCAATGGCGAAAGAGGAAAAGAAACGACGTTTTAAGCAAGAAATGGCAAGGGTTATAATTACGGCGGCTGCAACATTTGGGTTCTTGGGCTATTTCGCTAAAAAAAGCAACTCCTCACATGATAGTGCTACAACACTTATAGCGACTTTAACTTTCGCTTCTGAAATTATCGGAAGAATAATTGCGGGCGTGCCGTTTTACACTATCAGCGAAAAAGCAGCGAAAAATTATGCAAAATTACGTCATCAAGAGCAAACTCAAAATGCTAATTCCCCGCAGAATTTTGGCAATAATACTGCAATTCAATTAGAAAAACCTCAAAAATATTCGAAAACAAATAAAAAAGACGAACCTAAATCGTTTAATGTTTTAAACCTTCTAGGTGGGCTGGTTGCGTTTGGATTTTTAGTAGATTTAGCAAGGAAAAAAACTCACCCGATTGGAATACGTTTGGATGACATTATTAAAAACTACGCAAAAAAGTTTGAGCAGGATGTTTTTATGCCGAAAAAAGAGATTGAGGCGTTGATTCTTAAACTCAAAGACAATGGATTCGATGGCATCGCCAAAAATTATGAAACTACATTGGCTAAGCTCCCGACTGATAAAAACAATCCTGAATTGGTGAAAATAGGTACAGATGTAAACAAAACAAAAAATATTATTGTTAACCAAATTTTGGCGTTACCGATAAAATTTGCTTGGGAAGTTCTGATGATGCCGTACAGAACCGTTGTAAAACCTTTATTTGAACTCTCAAGACAAGGACTGGCAAAAATTAAACTCGTGCCGCCTAAAATAAAAGAGGCAAAAAAAGAAAAGATTACGAGTGAACACATATTCAAAAACGGGATTCAGTTCCTGAAAAAAATCTCTCAAGATGTTGATTTTGAAGATAAAGTTAATAAAAACCTTATTGAATCTTTTGATAACGTCAATAAATCCAATTTCTCAAACGCTGAACTCTCAGGTGCGGCAAAAACCACTGTAAGCACTGTGACAGGCGCTTTTCTAATCTCTGATAATTACAACCTCGTTATGATTGATTCAAATGGTGAAGAAAAAGATTTGGCTAAGCAAAAAGCAAAAGAAAGAACAATCCAAAGAATTGCAAAAATAGCTTATGGTGCAACTTTGTATAAATTATTCAACGGAATATTCAGCAAACCGTTCAACGCCAGCTTGCTCGGAGCTCAGGCAGTTAATACGGCAAGCACCTCGCTAGTGGAAATTCTCGAAAGAAAATCAGTAGGCTTGCCACTCACTCAAAGCACGCGAGAAAGTATGATTGAAAATGATGAAAAGAATGCAAATGCAGAAGGCTTCAGGGGTGCTTATTACAGGTTTATGTCAAAATTAACAGGCAAAAAATCACTCGCTGAAATGAAAACAGATAAGAAATAAAGATTTAATCCATGCTATACGGACAGATTATCCTTTCCTTTTTTATTCTATTTGGAAAGTGTTGCACTTTTAATCAGAATTTTCGCTTACAAGTGTTATGAACAAATATGAACCGTCTATAAATAATCTTTTGTAATTTGGCATAAAGTTATTATACCAAGACGGCGGGATTGCCATCCCGCCCTACCTCATAAATTTCTGATTGATTTTTCCAAGCAGTCTTTCTTTCAATTCAATAGCGTAATCCATTTTGTAGAGTAAATTGAGATAAACGTAAACAATCACACACAAAGTTCCGATTGAAATTATTTTTACAATTTCAAACAATTTTAGCGTTAAATGAACATTGTTAAACCAAATTCCCACACAGTAACATACAAAAAGGGTTACCAAAAACGCCACGGTCATCTTTGCGAAGTTTGAAAACAAACTTTTGTAGTCCAATTTGATTTTGTCTTTAATAAAATAACCTAAAACGCATGCGTTAAAAAGGGTTACAAGTGAAGTCGAAAGTGTAATTCCACCTATTCCGCCCCCTATCGCCAGTTTTGAAACCAAAAGCCAGTTCAAGAAGAATTTCAATGCAATTGAGCTCAATGC
Source organism: uncultured bacterium (assembly GCA_903885635.1). Lineage (GTDB taxonomy): Bacteria > Cyanobacteriota > Vampirovibrionia > Gastranaerophilales > Gastranaerophilaceae > CAIPUE01. The sequence continues at coordinate 9,266 of CAISJE010000187.1, read as the reverse complement.
TACTATAAACGGGATTTTAGAATCGTTGAAAGAGTAATAAACTCTGGTTATTGAATCTCTGAAAACGTAAGGTAAAATAGAAAAGGATAAGAACCAAAGGGCTTGAGTAACCATAAATGTTGCGTTATCATTAAATGCCCCGCGTTCAAAAATCAGCCTGACGGCATCGTATCCGAGCACCAAAATCCCTATAATTATAGGAAAAGCAGCAAAAAAAAGTACCCCGACGCCTTTGTTAAAATATCTTTTTATAGAAGTCATATCATTTTGGGCAACCAGTTTGGAAAAAATAGGAAAAAGCGGAACCAGGAATGCAGTTACCAAAATCCCGACAGGGAATTGAAAAATTCTGTTGGCATAGCCAATCGCAGTCCAAGCACCCTCTTTTAGGGCAGAAGCGAAAAACATATCCACATAAATATGGATTTGCCCGACGGTGGAACTTAAAATCGCAGGAAAAAGCAGTTCACAAATCTGTTTGTAATGAATATTGTTAAAATCAAAATTAGGTCGGAGTCTGAACCCTAGCTGTCTTATTTTAGGGAGTTGGTATACAAACTGACAAAGCGCTCCGATAGTGGTCGCCCAAGCAAGCACAGCACCTGTCGTGTCGTTTTTTACTAACGTAATCATCAAAATAATTACTACACTCATCAGTATCGGAGAAATATTCGGGAGCATAAATTCGCGGTAGCTTATCAAAATCCCGTAATAAATCCCGACAATCCCGCCCACTATTAAAACAGGTGACATTATTCTTAAATGCATGCTCGCAAGCGAAATCAATTCCTGATTTTGCCCCGAAATTATGAAGCTCATGATTTGATCCGAAAAAATAAAACAAAGAAGCGCAAAAACCGAAAAGAAAATAAAACTTGCGGTTAAAAATGTATTGAAAAGAGAATTTACTTCAACATTCGCCTTTTCTTTTAAAGATGGGATTAGTTTGGTAAAAACTGCCACAGTTGCGCTGTGAAAAGGTCCCCCCACTCCTCCGAGCAAAATTATTGCAAGTGCGGGGATTTGATAAGCGTAAAAATAAGCATCAGAAACGGTTGAAGCCCCGTAGCAGTTTGCAATCACTACATCACGAATAAAACCTATCAGTTTACTGACAATAGTAACCATAGCAATAAGCCATGCTGCTTTTAAAACACTGGGACCCTTATCGTCGTTAGAAATTATATTCGTTGTCATCCTTTTCCACCAATTCTATATATAATCTGATTGCTTTGTTTTCGTTTTTTTCAGGGAAATAAAAAGTTACGCTGTTCTTTCCCTCTTTAATATAGCTTGATATATCAATTCTACTGATTCTGTGGGACGGTACAATGCCTCTGGCGAGTTCAAAAGCTACAATACATCCATTAATATTAGCATTAAATTTTTCTATTTGATATTTATTATCAACCATTAAAAACGCCTTTTTTTGTGGGGCAAAGAAATTTTGGGTCGTTATTTTTTGCGCATCATCTGACGATAAAATAATAGGAACGGTTGAAATCGTAATCCCCGTGTAATAGCGTTTTAGGATTTTATCAAAAGTTTTGTGTAATGAAGTTGACATAAATCCTGCCCCATATTGGCTCATGCCCACTCCATGCCCGAAGCCCCCGCCGTAGGCGGCTACTTTGTTTAATTTTTTATCCGCATCATAAAGGTTCTCAAAAACAACGTTTGCACTCGGGAGCGAAATGCCGTCTTTTTGTAAGAGTCTTCTGATTACAAGTTCCTTAAACACGCTGTAAGTAGCTTTATCTGTAACTATTTCAAGCTCCATTATTTTTCCTGAAACGCCCCGTCTTTTTACTCTTAATTCTTTCAATTCACCTAAAGTATCACTCTGTTTAAATTCAGGTTTAACAAAACCTGTTTTTGATTGAGCGACTAAAGTTTGCGATAAAACTTTTTCCAATTCTTCGCGGCTAAATTCTTTTTGCCAACGATAATAAGGCGATTTCATATCGTAAGAATCAGGGTAGGACATATAAAAAAGTCTGGCTTCTTCTTCTCTGTTTAAAGGCGCAACATTGTAAATATCAGGACGACCCTGCAGATAAGGTTTTGATTTGGGCGGAAAATCTTTTGTTTTCGGGTCGGAAAATGCGTTTTCGTAATTTTCTGTGTAACCGCCTGCGGTAGAGCTGTATTGAGCTAAAATCAGCTCCCAATCGTAAAGAGCAACAAGCTCCTCGGTTTCTTCAACGGCTTTGTTTGAAAGCTCGCTTTCTGTGCTTGCGCCGAAATAAACCTGACTTGCAACAGAATCATCGACGTCAAACTCTTTCGCTGTATTAGTTCTCGGCAATAAAGCGTAATTTCTCGCGGCGATTGCCTGTGCTTTTAAAGCTTCCAGACCAAATCTTACGGGCATTTCATTCGGTACAACGCCTTTCAAATAGCTTTGTAAATCAAGTACATTAATCAAATAAAATGAGGTTTCATTTTTCGGTGTAATCTCAAAATTTCCATGATAAAGTGCTTGTTTTGAATTTCTCTTGAGATTTTCTACACCCAAAAGTCCTTTTGGGCAATCCAAAACAATTGTTCCGTTAATATTTTGTTTCTCTGATTTATTGTTTACAATTAGTTCAAAGTTGTTCGACTTAATCTTTATTTTTAAAACATCTGTCGCTAAAAGTTTTATAATCGGCTTTGCGGTTGTTTTATCGTAGACGGAATAATCGCTGGTTGCGATTATTGATATTTCATTGTAAACAAGTGATTTAAAATTGTTGTTGCTTATTGCAACACGCACAAGCGGAGTTATTTCTTGGGCAAAGGTTTTTAAGCCTGTGCTCAAAAACATAAATAATAAGACTAAAATCAACACAGTAGGTCGGATTTTTTTGTTGTTGGGTTGGCAAACCCAACCTACTGCACTGCTTATTTTATTTCCCATGTTGTCTCATTCTTTTCATCTTTTAATAATATTCCGGCAATATCAAGTGACACTCTAATTTTATCTGCCACTGACCAATTTTTCATTTCACGTGCCACATTTCTAACCTGAATAATATTTTTCATTGTTTCTGTATTACTTATTGCTTTTTTGATTTCAACTGCGGTACCTATTATTTCAATAGCTTTATCAATTCTTTCTTTCAATTCTGCTTCTGAAATTTCAACTTTGTCAAAATTAAACCCTAAAACTTCAGATATCTTATAAATCAGGGTTAAGTTTCTCGAATTTTGTTCTTTATTTGTTTTGTTAGCCAAATCAAAAAGCACAGCAAGCGCTTTTGAAGTGTTTAAATCTTCATCCATCGCTTCAACAAATTCTTGGTATTCTTCGCATGCATTCAAATTAAGATTTTCATCAATTTTTGCGGTTTTACGAGCTTCATTTATTGCCGTATAGAGCCTTTTTACTCCCGCAGAAGCCGAGGTTAGCGCTTCGTCAGAAAACTCGACAGGCATGCGGTAGTGATTTGTCAGGATAAAAAATCTTATGGCGTTTGCATCGTAATTTTCTAAAATTTTGTCAATCGTGAGAAAATTTCCTAAAGATTTTGACATTTTTTCTTTGTTAATGGTTACAAAACCGTTGTGCATCCAATATTTTACGAATTGCTGTCCGTTTGCACATTCTGATTGGGCGATTTCGTTTTCGTGGTGAGGAAAAATCAAATCAGCACCGCCGGCGTGAATATCAATTGTGTTCCCCAAATATTTTCTTGACATAGCCGAACATTCAATGTGCCATCCCGGACGCCCGACACCCCAAGGGCTTTTGTAGCCGAATTTTTCGTCATGCTTCCAAAGCGCAAAGTCCATCGGATTTTCTTTTAAATCGGATTCCTCAACCCTTGCTCCCGACTCTAAAGCTTCTAACGGCTGTTTGGAAAGTTGCCCGTATTTGTCAAAACTTTTTACCCTAAAATAAACATCTCCGTCCACAACATAAGCGTGACCTTTTTCAATTAATTGTTTGTTTATCGCAATCATTTCACCCAGTGTTTTTGTCGCAAAAGGCTCAATGTCAGGTTTTAAATTGTTTAAAGATTCCATGCTTTTTGAAAACGCCTGATAATAAAATCGGGCGATTTCATCGGGAGTTTTACCCTCTTTTTGGGCTTTGCTTAAAATCTTATCATCGACATCGGTAACATTTCTACAATAAGTTACCTCGTAGCCTTTGAATTTTAAATATCTGTATAAAACATCCCAAGTAATATAACATCTGGCATGTCCGAGGTGCGCCGAATCATAGACTGTTGGACCGCAAACGTACATTTTTACTTTATTTCCCTCTAGCGGGACAAATTCTTCGGTTTTTTGTGAATATGAGTTGTATAATTTCATTAAGGCCTCTTTATTTTTCTTTTATTTTACTACAAAAAGAAATTATTAAGAGTGGGCTTTTTTTTAATTGACTTTCGCATGGATATCAAAATGTCGGGGACTGTAATTTTTTAAATAATTAATAGCTTCTTCAGGAGTTTGAGCGACAAAAAATAATTCTCTTGAGTTTTGGTTGGCAAAATTTTGTTCGATTATTTCTTCAAAAAACTTAAGTAAATTATCGTAAAACCCGTGTGTATTTAAAATTACAACTGCTTTGTTATTATAGCCCAACTGTTTTTGGACAATCATTTCAGAAAGTTCCTCCAATGTCCCGAATCCACCTGCAAGCGCAATCGCAGCATCTGAGATTTTGTCTAATTTATCTTTTCTTGTTCTCATGCACTTGGTTATAATAAGTTCGTCACAATTGGTGTTTGCAACCCCAATGGAATGTAATTTTTCGGGGATAATTCCAATTACCTCACCCCCAAATTCTTTCATGGCTTTGGCGTTTTCATACATTGTACCGACAGAACCTCCACCGTAAACAAGGTTAAATCCGTTTTTTGCCATTAATACCCCTAATTCTTGAGCAACTTTATAATACATCTCGGGCAAAATATTACTTGATGAGGAGTACACACAAATGTTTTTGATAAAATCAGTCAAATTTACCTCCGATGAGATAATAATAAGAACAAGAGAGTCCAAACCCATATTTTGAGCAATCTTTCTTTAAAGACTCAAAATCTAAATCTTTACCTAGAGGTTCAATTCCGTTTTTTAAAACGTTAATTCCGAAAATATCATATCCCCATTTGTTGGGGACTTCGCTGCCGTTTATGTCAAAAGTCATCAGGGTACAAATTTCTTTCTTTTTGCAGTTTGAATTAATTAATTTTAACCCTACTATTTCGTTTGAACTTGTAAAATAAAAGTTATCAAAATGGTAATTATCCGTTGGCATCACTTCATTTCCATTCATGTAATATTGTGTATAAGGAGTTTTGACTTCTGACGTAATCCTTAAATAAGGCTTGATTGTTTCCAATATTATTTTTTTTCGGGCATTATCATTGTTTGCAACAGTAAGTTTTTCTTGAATTTCGCTATCTTTTTGAGCTGATATTACAGAGAACATATATTCTAATTTTGTATAAGTTTCATTCCACTTTGAGATAAAACGAGCTTGTTTCGTGCTGTCAAGGCTTTTAGGTAAAATAAAGAAAGTTACCCCCAACATAAGCAAAAACACAACAACCACTTCAATTATTGTAAAACCGGTTTTTCTCATATAATCTTCCTTTCTAATTATTGAGGCTGTGGAAAAATTAGAATTATTCCGTGTCCTCATCAAGCCAAGTCCAAACGTTTTTTTTCTTCAATTAATTTATCATAAATCCATTCAGGAACAAAATTTTTCCCCAAAATTATTTGACCGTTCATAATGTTGGGCGCATGGAAATCCGAACCGCCTGTTACAATAAGTCCGAGTTCTTCAGCCATTGATGAAAAATATTCAACAATCGCCGGAGAATGTTTTCTATGATATGCCTCAATGCCTCTCAAGCCATAATGCATCAAGTCTTTTATTAATTCTTCTGCATTGTCAAGGTCGTGAGGGTGCGCAATTACAGGAATGCCGCCTGCATCATAAATTATTTCAACCGCATCATGAGGAGTTACGGTTTTTCTTTTGACATAGACAGAAGAATTATCGTTTATATATTTGGCATAAGCCTCCATAACGCTCCCTGTCCCACCCACATTTGTAATCGCTTTAGCTATATGAGGTCTGCCGATACTGCCACCTTGCGCAACTTGATTTTTTATATCTTCATATTTAATATTTATTCCTTCTTTTTTATTCAAAAGGGTTATAATTTCTTTTGTTTGCTTGACACGAGCCTGTTGTTGGGTTTTTATCAACTCTATAAAATTTGGATTTTCCATATCCATAAAATATCCCAAAATATGAATTTCATAATCTTGATACATTGTATTAACTTCTATTGCGCGGATAATTTCAATAGTTTTTTTGTTTTCTGTTTTGAGCTTTTCTATGTAATCTTGAGCTATGCCGTATGATAAAATATTATCATGATCAGTTAACGCTATCACATCTAAATTTGCCTCAATAGCCGTATCTATTACTTTTTCCGGAGAAAAAACCCCGTCCGAGTAATTCGTGTGAATATGCAAATCTGATTTCACTTTTTTACCTCCTAATAATTTTTTTCTGACAAAAATCTTTTTATACCAAATGCTTTACCAGTTTGAGCGTCTATTAAAATTTCAACCGCATTGATTTGAACATTTTTAGATTTAGGGATGTCGTACCTTTCGGGTAATCCCGTTGATAAGCGTTTTAAGGAAGTCTTATAATCCATTCCTATCACACTGTCCGATACTCCGCAAAATCCCGCATCTGTAATATATGCCATATTATTAATAATTTTCTCGTCTGCGGTTTGAACATGGGTATGAGTTCCGATAAAAGCACTCACTCCAAGTTCTGAACAAAATTTTGCGAAACAAACCTTTTCAGCCGTTGCTTCTGCATGAAAATCTATTAAAATATTTGGCGTAATTTTCTTTAATTTTTTAACTTCCTTTTTAACAACTTCCCACGGGGAATCCGACGGATGCATAAAAACACGCCCGAGGGCATTTATGACTGCGATTTTATTTTCACCAACTTCAAATACTCTTGAGCCTACACCTTTTGTTTTTTTAGGATAATTTATTGGACGAATAAGTTTTTCGGCTTTATCTATGTACTGAAAAATTTCTTTTTTATCCCAAATATGGTTACCCGAAGTAAGGCAATCAAATCCATAGTTGGAAATTTCTTTATAATTTTTTTCAGTCAATCCAAACCCGTGGGATGCATTTTCGATATTGGCAATGGCAAAATCAGGGGGAAAGTCCTGCGCTTGAAGTTCTTTTAAACATTCGCCGACAGCTTTTCGCCCCAATTTTCCTACAATATCACCGAAAAATATTATTTTTATCCGTTCACCGTTCACCGTTCACCGTTCACTTATTTCGCTATTTCCGTTGTTCTGAATTCTCTCACAACCGTAACTCTGATTTGCCCCGGGAATTCAAGTTCATCTTCAATTCTCTTTGCAACATCACGGGCAAGCTTTTGAGAGGCTAAATCGTCAAACTGTTCAGATTGAACAATTACTCGAACCTCTCGCCCTGCCTGTACCGCAAAGGATTGTTTAATCCCCTCATAGCTGTTTACGATTTCCTCGATTTTTTGAAGACGTTTGATGTAAATTTCAAGCGTGTCGCGTCTTGCACCCGGTCTGCCTGCAGAAATTGCATCGGCAAGTTTAACCAAAACCGCTTCAATCGTATTGGCCGTAACATCGTCATGGTGAGCTTCGATTGCATGGATTATTTCTGCCTTTTCGCCGAAACGTCTTGCGAGGTCAACTCCGAGCTGAATATGAGTTCCTTCTTGTGTTTGGTCAACTGCTTTTCCTATATCGTGCAAAAGCCCTGCCCTTTTTGCTATATAGACATTTGCGCCAAGCTCGCTTGCGAGCATACCCGCAATGTGTCCGACTTCAAGCGAATGTTTAAGCACGTTTTGACCGTAGCTTGTTCTGTAATAAAGCCGTCCGAGAGTTTTGGTCAACTCTTTGTTAAGCCCCATAATTCCCATATCTAAAGTCGCATTTTCACCCTCTTCAAATATCTTCTTTTCTATTTCTTCGCGGGCTTTTTCGACCATTTCCTCAATCCTGACAGGATGGATACGTCCGTCTGTTATAAGTTTTTCTAACGCAAGTTTTGCAATCTCACGCCTTACTGGGTCGAAACTTGATAATACAACAGCTTCAGGGGTGTCGTCAATAATCAAATCAACACCGGTTAGTGTTTCGAGTGTTCTTATGTTTCTTCCTTCACGACCGATTATACGACCTTTCATTTCATCATTCGGAAGTGCAACGACCGAAACTGTTGATTCTACCACCTGATCAATCATGCAACGCTGCATTGTAGTTGTTAAAATTTCTTTTGATTTTTCAAGTGCATCTTCTTTGATTTTAGCTTCGTTTTCACGAATTAATTGCATTTGTTCTTGAGCCAAATCATGCTTCAATTGTTCTAAAATCATTTTTTTAGCGTCTTCTGCTGAAAGTCCTGAGATTCTTTCGAGTTCAGTTGTTTGTTTTTGGACTATTTCTGCCAAATAGTCTTCTTTTTCGAACAATTCCTCAAGTTTGTTTTGCAATTTCAATTCTTTATCGGTTGCTTCCTGCATTTTGTCTTCAAGCATATCTTCTCTTTTAGCCAGTTTGCTTTCTGTTCTTGCAATTTCTTGACGTCTTTCCCTAAACTCCTCGTTAAGTTTTTCCTGTTCCGCTTGTAATGCTTCTTTCGCTGAAATCATTGCTTCTTTTTTCAAAAGTTGTTCTCTTACGCTCAAATCAGTTTGACTTTTTTGAGTTTGTTGAGAAATAATTTTGAATTTATTTTGTTGAATTACGATAACGGCAGCAAGCACAACGACAAGAACGATAGTTAAAATTAATGGTAAATTCATAATATGTTCATACCTCGTTCATTTCTATTTTTTATAAATACACACAATACCCGATATTGTTTCCAAATCGAGCTTTAAATTAATTATGTTTAACTAATATCTATTGCATATATGTCCAAAAAATTTTCCTACTACATCTAACAAAATTCTATCATAGTTTTTATGATTTGTATAGTTTTTGTTAATATTTGATAATTAAGGTAAATAAAAGTATGTCATTGCGAGGCGAGGGGTTCGACGGGTAAACGGTAAGCGGTGAACGGTGAACGGTAAGCGGTGAACGGTGAACGGCGGCAACAAGCCCGAAAAGTGAGAGGTGAGAGGTTTTGCGTCCTTGCGAGGAGGCTGTGTAAAAACTAATTTTCAAAAAGCTTACCGAGCTTTTCACCTCTCCTTTGCGGAGAGGTCGACTTTC
>CAISJE010000186.1 GCA_903885635.1 uncultured bacterium | reverse complement strand
CGCTCACGAAGAAAGTCGACCTCTCCGCAAAGGAGAGGTGAAAAGCTCGATAAACTTTTTGAAAATTAGTTTTTACACAGCCTGAAGGGGCGAGGGGTATACCACCGTAGTTATAGGGGTTTACGCCCATTTTATTTTCTGATGATTAGTTACCTTTGATGTAAATATGTTTCTTTTATTTAATGAACGGCTTCAGTTGAGTTCATTAATTTATCAAGGTAGCTGTATTTTGGATAGCAGCCATGGGGATCTTGTTTAATTAATTCAATCTCATCACTTATGCTTACGAAAAGCTTAACCAGCTCGGAATCAAATTGGGTTCCTGAACAGCGTTTAATTTCATCAATCGCGTCTTGGTGTAAAAGGGCACTTCTGTATGCGCGGCTTGAGGTCATAGCATCATAGGTGTCTGCAATCGCGATAATCCGAGATAAAATTGGAATATCTTCCCCTGCAAGCCCTTCGGGGTAGCCTTTCCCGTCATATCTTTCATGGTGGTGTTTTAACCAATTGGAAATAAGTTTTAATTTATCGATTCCACACACTAACTTTGTACCTAATTCAGGATGTGTTTTTATAATTTCATATTCTTCTTCTGTTAATTTCCCCGGTTTAAGTAGGATTCTTTCAGGAATAGCAATTTTACCAATATCGTGTAATAGCCCCGTTGTTTCAATTTCTTCCAATAATTCATCGTTTAAGTTTAAAGCTTTTGCAAGCGCAAGCGAGTACAAAGTCACCCGCAGGGAATGGCCATGCGTATATTTATCTTTTGCATCAAGAGCATTGGCAATGGATTTTATTGTTTTATAAAAAAGTTCCGATAAATCTTGTAAAATATTGATTTTTGAAGTAGAGAGTTCATATTTTTTAATCCCACTTTCAACAATCAAGCATAATTGTTCCGGCTCAAAAGGTTTTAAAACATATTGAAAGAGGTGACATTCGTTTATTGATTCTACCAAAATATCAATATTCGAATGACCCGTGAGTAATATTTTTACGATATGGGGATAATTTCCGGATATTTTCCTAAAAAACTCGGTTCCTTCCATAAACGGCATTTTTTGATCTGATACTATAAGCGAAATATCTTTACCACGTTGATTAATAATTTCAAGTGCTTCTTCTCCGCTTGATGCTAATAAGATAGTGTACTTATTGCGTAATGTCCGTTGAAGTAACAGTAAATTATTTTCTTCATCATCAATTGCCAGAATTGTATGTTTTTTCCCGTTATTTGGGTTTAAAAGGAGACTTTCTAAATCTGAAATAATGTTTTCATCAAGATAATTTTTACCCAACTATGTATCCTCATATACTAACTTATTCAACCGACAGTACAAAGACGGCAATATTCCATATCTTAACACGATTGTAAGAAAACATCAAGCCGATAAATAATAAAAATGGAAAAATGTTTAAATTATCGGCTTGAAAACTCAATTTATTTGGCTTACCATATAAATATGAGGAAGATTTTACTAATAATATTGGCATTATTTTGTTGTATGCAAATTTGTTTTGCAGAAAGCGGAAGTGAGGAGGATATAGAGTCTTTTTTCACGGAAGACGACCCCGTGGTTGAACTCCATGGTTATTTAGAATATAACAATCAGCAACAATCGATAGAAGACGAACAAGAACAAAATGCAGTACATCTTGATGGGGATGTCGTTACTAATAGCATAAACTTTACTGAACCCAAAAAAATAGGTTCAAAATCTTTGATTTCTAAGTCTAAAAAGCCTACTTTTCATCCGATTCAAAACAATTTGGAGGCTGCTTCAAAATTTGCGACTCAAGAATATAGTATTAGTCCAATAAGCACAACTTATAGTGAAAAATTCGGCAGATTGAGTTTTGGTACAATGTATGATTCGTCCCTCAATAGTGCCCAAGTTAATTATTCGACGGGAGTGTTTACCAAATATGAAGGTAAAATCTTCGCCCTAAGCACTGCGTTCTCAAAAAACACAAATAGTAATTATGATTCATACAATGATAAATTTTATATTGCTCCTGAAATAAAATTAACCAAAAGGTTATCGCTTTTAGATATAATGCAAACAGATGTCAATCAAATTAATAAAAAAAATGAGCTGGTTTTAAGATACACCCCTCATTTTAAAAAATATGCGGATGATGTACAATTCGAACTGGGGGCCGGACAATATTTCCATGAAGACAACTATATAAAATCGTCTCTTCGCTTTTCCACAAGGTTTAATTTGTAACATGTTGATTCTCAGTATATGTTTACAAGTGAGATAATTTAAGGTATAATGTAGTCATGGTTTAGGGGGGTTATGACTAAAAAGGTTAAAAAAGAAACTGCAATTGTTGGCAAAAAGGTTAGAAAGCCTGATAATAATCAGGAAGTTGAAGCTCTAATCGATAAAACCAAAATAAAGAATAAACAACGTAAAACTAAAATACGTGTTTATTATTCTTTGTTGACGATTGTTCTTTTGATATGCCTCGCTCAAATTGGATTTAGCGCGATTTTAAATATTTCAAAAACTATTTCCTATCAAACCAAAATAAATACAATTGAAAAAACAAAATACCAAGCTGCAAAAAGAAATGAAAAATTAAAACAAGAGATAAAAAACTTTTCTTCTGCTTCAAGTCTTGAAGCCATTGCTAGAAATAATCTTAAAATGGCTGGCGAGGACGAAGTTTTGGTTATAATAAATACAGCAGAAGAAGTCAATTCGGATAAGAACGGTAAAAACTTTAAAAATAAAAATTCGGCTGGAAAAAGATGACTAATACACAAATTGTAGGTTATATAAAAAAATCTTTCGAACTTAAAAATCAAGGTTTTTATAAACCGGCAATAGAAATGCTTTATAAGGCGCTTTCAATTGATGGTGATAATTTAGAGATTTTAGCTCAATTAGCTCATATCTATAAACTTTTGGGGAATTTCCAAAGAGCTGTCGATTATATTGAAAAGGTTTTAGATATTAGCGATAAACATCTTGATTGTTTATTTTTATTGGAAGAAATTTATTTACTTCAAGGAAATCTACAATTGGCAAAGGATGTCTGTGAAAAAATATACGAAATTCAGCCGACAAGTCAAAATTTAGCTAAAAAAATCAATATTTTAAATAAATTGAATGATTTCAATAGTGTTCAAAAACTCGAAAAATCGGCATATGAGCTTAATGACGAAGTTTTATATGAAATGGCAGTGGCTTATTATGAGAAAAATCTTTTGCCAAAATCTCTTGAATTGTTGGAACTGGGGCATGCAAAAAATACTAAAAACGATAAAATAATGCTTCTGCTGGCAAAAATTTATTATGATAATCAAAATTTTGAAAAAGCTAAAGAAATGTTTTCGGATTTGGAAAAAATAAATCCAACCGCAGAGATTATGAATTATTTGGGACTTTTAAAGCTGAATGAATCGAACTTTACAAAAGCCGTCGGCTATTTTTTGAAAGCGACAAAGGCAGATGCGAAGAATTCGGAATATTTATACAACCTTGCAAGTGCTTATTTTTTGAATGGGTGGCTTGATGAGGCGTTGAAGTATTTTAGTCGAGCAATCTGTTTAAACCCTAAAAATGTAAGCTATCATTATTCATTAGCGTATTTGTATTACCAAAAAAAGACATATGATAAAGCGTTATTTGAGTTAGAGTTTATAAAAACCGTTGAACCAAATCATGACCTTTCTAATGTTTTAAATGCTATGGTAATAGCTAAAAAAGGTGATTTGCTGACGGCAAAAAATCAATTGGAACAAATTGTTCAAAATAATAAATCGGAGGATTTTGCTCATGCTGCTTTGAGCAAAATCTATAGAGAACTTTTACAGCTTGGGTTGGCTAAACAGTCAATTGAACGAGCTATAGAGCTAAATTCGGCCCCCTTGGATTATTTAAATGAACTTGTTGAAATAGAAATTGAGCAAAAAGATTATGAGCATGCTTTGGTTTTGGTGGAAAAAATTATTCAAAAAAATAAAAACTATATTTATGCCTATATTTCTGCTGCCAAAATAAATCTTGAGCTCAAAAATTTTGATAAAGTTTTTGACGCAGCACAGGATATAATAGAGCTGGATTCAAATTGTGCGCAGGGCTATTATTACAATGCAATCGCGCTTTTTGAGCAGGGGGATAAAGCTTTCGCGCTGGAAAGTTTAAAAAAATCTATCTCTCTTGATTTAAATAACGCTTTGTTATATGTAAAGATGAGCGAATTTTATCAGGATTTGGGCGATTTAAAAAACGCTTATGAGTGGGTGAAAGAAGCGAGCGAAATTGACGAGCGAAATTACAGATATAAATGGTTGTGTGCCAAACTGGCCGTTGCTTTACGTAGCCAAGGGGCGGCGCTAAGTCATTATTCTCAAAGTTATAGAATAGCGGCTTTTGATAAAGATTTATGCAAAGATTATGCGGATTACCTTATTTCTATAGGTAAAGGGAAACAAGCAGAAACGTTATTAAAACAATAAAAGTTAATAAAAAACGCAAGTAGTTGGGCAACTTTTTATGGAACTGCGCAGAGAACAACTTCAAAAATGGGAAGCTGGGATTGCCACACAACCTATTTTGCTTGACTTATAATAATTTGTCCTTAAAGCAAAATAATGTTATACTATAAAAATGAAACAAAAAAGATAAATTGCGGTCTTAGTAAAAACGAGGAATAATAATAGCGGAAGAGTTGAGGGTAATTTGTATGAAAAAAATACGTATAGTTAAGGTTTTATTATTGACATTGTTGGGGTTTGGTGTCACGCCCGCGTTTGCTATAAAATTGGATAAACCTCCAATGCTAAGTAGCCAAGGAAAAATTCAAGCATTGAATCAACAAAATGAGGCGATTAATCCTCTATATCCGACAAAATATACTAAATCATATATTGAAAAAATCAAAAAGGATTATAGCGTTGTGGGGAAAGACGAAATTTTTTACGTTGCGCTTGATATGCTCAAGGGTACAAACGGGGAGTTTTCAAGGAATGCTATTATTGGAAATAATTTGACGGCAAGCCCGATTAAAATTGAATTTAAAAATCTGGGACAAATTAAGTCAACTTATGCAAATTACGATGCACTCGGCTGGAAAAAGGGGAAAAAATTATATATTTATATAAATGAGCACCACAACACCTCCCCTGCAATTGCAATTGCAGCTTTGTTATCCCACGAGGCGTTGCACCAAGATGAATTTAATTCTTTATCGGAAGAAACTTACGCTTGGACGATGGAAGCGGCTGTTTGGTGCGAATTGTTGGAACTTTACCCGAATTATGAACTCGGCATAGATTCGCTTGTTGTAAGGGAGAACACACTCAAAAAAATATTCGAAAGAGGAAATTATACGGATAAATATATAAAGAAGACTGTTTATTCAAACAGTGGATATCAAAATTTGCCTGAATCTTCTCCGGGATTTGAAGCCTTGTAATACTAAGTTGCATCGCAAAACTTAAATATTAAGCATTTATTTTGTTTTTTGATTTTTTAATACAACTAATCAAAGTATCTGCAACCGTTTTTTGTTCTTCAGCTGTCAATTCAGGGAACATTGGCAAGGATATAACTAGCTTGGTATTTTCTTCCGTAATCGGCAAAGCACCCTCTTTTACACCCAAATATTCATGAACTTTTTGCAAATGCAACGGAACCGGATAATAAATCATAGCGCCAACGCCTGCTTCTTGAAGCATTTTGTGGACTTCATCCCTGTTAGGTATTTTTACAGTATATTGGTGATAAACACAATCTGTCTTATCTAATTCTTGCGGAGTTTGAACATCAGCACAATTTGCGAATAATTCGTTGTATCTGTATGCATTCGTGCGTCTTTTTTTATTCCATTCATCTATATGTTTAAATTTCACCCTCAAAATAGCTGCTTGAACTTCATCAAGACGGCTGTTTACGCCTATTTCGTCATGGTAATACCTAACGGCTCCGCCATGGTTTCTCAACGCGATTACTCTATCTTTAATTGCTTGAGAATTGGTTGTTAAAAGTCCGCCATCTCCCATCGCTCCTAGATTTTTTGTGGGGAAGAAGCTGAAACATCCAACATCACCGAACGAACCAACCATTTTACCGTCCAATTTTGCCCCGATTGCCTGACAACAGTCTTCTATCACAAACAAGTCATAGCGTTTTGCTATGTCCATAATAACTTTCATATCAGCAGGTTGTCCATACAAATGAACAGGAATAATAGCCTTTGTCTTAGGCGTGATAGCGTTTTCAATCTTCTCAACGGCAATATTAAAAGTATCCGAGTCAATGTCGACAAAAACAGGTTTTGCCCCGACTATTCCAATAGCTTCGGTTGTAGCAACAAACGTGAACGCGGTTGTAATTACTTCATCACCTTCTCCTATATCCAAAGCTCTCAAGGCAAGATGAAGTGCATCTGTACCTGAATTGAGTGCAACGGCATGCTTAACGCCTATGTATTGAGCAATTTCCGTTTCTAATTCTTTATTATGCTTGCCAAGAATATAAGAACCTGAACGTAAAACCTCAACAACTTCTTTTTCAACTTCTTTGCCGATTTGATTATATTGGCGTTTTAAATCTAAAATAGGTATCATTAAAATATCTCCTCTTACTGTTTACTAAACCATAACTTTAGTTTATCACATGATTTTTATGCCTTTATATAAATTTAATTTAAATGGTTCTTGCGAAAAATCAATGAAATACACTCATTACTTAATTTTCAAGATGCTCGAAGCTTCAGACTCAGGCTGAACAATCGATTTCAGGTACTCTTTTGCACGTCATCCTGAATTGACTGCTTTTCAAGGCGAAAGATTAAGCCGTAGAAAATGTCCCTATGCGGGTATTTCAGGATCTAACCGACTTAATTCACTGGAAAGAAGTCAAACGAGTTCAGCATGACATGGGAAAGAGTGCCTGACGGCGAGTTTGCGTCCTTGCAGTTGCGTCATTGCGAGGCGAGGGGTTCTTAGGTGGAAAACCATTGAGGGAACGAAGCAATCTTGTCCGCCTTTGGCCTTTTTGCGTCCTTGCGAGACAAGGGGTTCTTAGGTGGAAAACTATTGAGGGAACGAAGCAATCTTGTTCGCCTTTGGTCATGCTTCGGGGAGATTGCTTCGGTGGACATCCTTTGTCACATTCGACGCTCAATGTCTCGCAATGACGTAAGGTGAAGTAGGGTGCGGATTTAACCGCACCGACAATAAGTCAACAAGCCCACCCTACTTTAACGACCTTGCATTTATTTCGTTTTAATTTATCTCGGACAGTAGTGCGTCATTGCGAGACAATGGTTTTTTAGATAGAAAACCATTGAGGGACCGAAGCAATCTCATTCGCCTTTAGTCATGCTTCGGGGAGATTGCTTCGGTGGACATCCTTTGTCGTATTTATATATCGGTAATTGTTTATATTTCATTCTCTATATACTTTCCTTGATTGTTTT
>CAISJE010000185.1 GCA_903885635.1 uncultured bacterium | reverse complement strand
GTTTTTCTGTAATCTATTACCTTTTTTCTCAAGTCCAAAGAATATGCCATAATTTCACCTCCGCTATTATTATACCATATTTCATTGTTGTTGTCAACTTAAATTACTATAATATCTTTCGGCGGGTTTAAGAGAAATGAGTTTTCCGATAGAGCTTATCGGGAGCTGGTGACAGCGTTTCAATCCATGTCAAACCATGATATAGTCATGATTTCGCCCCTAATAAACATGTACAAGTCAAGCAATGGTTGCATAATCATCGATACAACCGACAATCCTAAGTATGGGCTTGACAAACTGGCTATCAAGATGAAGAATTTGAGCAACGGAGCGTATTCTAAGGGATTCAAAATCGTACTATTCTTGTATAAAGTGGGTGACAGGACAATCCCAATCGGATTTGGATTGTTACACAAGGAAAATAGGTCACAAGAAACGGTCACTTTAGAAGGTTTATCCATTTTGAGAAACCAATACAAGCTAAAGCCTAAATACGTACTCGCAGACGGTGCCTTCGGAACCCAGAAGATTACAAAACGGCTTGATGATTATCGTTGGGGCTTTGTAATCAAGGGTAAAAAGAACTATAGCTTGGATAACAAGCCAATGAAAAGACAAATACAAGGGGGATATGGAAGTGCAACAGGCCGATTAAAAAACGGAGTAAAGGTTAAGGTTGTAAGACGCCCAAAGCGTTTCTTTATGAGCAATAGAGTTAGCTTAAGTGCTGAAGAAGTGCTTGCTGCATACAAAATGCGGTGGCGAATAGAGGAAACATTCCGATTCTTAAAGAGTTGCACAGGATTAAACGGCTGTCACCAGCACAGCATGCAGGCTCAGGGGATTTACATATTTGGTTGTTTAGCCTTATACTCAATCTTTGAGACGATTAGAGGCAAGTCCATCTACAAAACCGCGAAACCATTCTTTTCTGGAGATTTGACCATCGATTACTCAATGATGACGAGGGTTTTTGCTATGAGTTAAATTCAGTTACAGATAGAAAAGAATTTCTTGCTGTATCTGCAGAAGGCGATATGAGTAAATATTCTCCCGAGTTTAAAAAAGTTTTGATAAAATTTGGAATGCCGGAATGGGTATTTAAACTACCTAAATAAAACTCTTTTAATTCAAATAGTTACGCTATTTTAAAATTATCATAATACTTTGCCAAAAATTTATCGTATTCGTCATTCAAAATTGCAATTCTGGCTTTTTTCATAAAATCTATCAAAAATTGCGTGTTATGAATTGACAACAAGGTTTGAGAAGTGGATTCTCCGCAACGGTAAAGATGTCTTATATAGGCTCTTGAATGGTTTTTACAGGCATAGCAGTCACAATTTTCATCCAAAGCCCCTGCGTCTTTTTCAAATTCCTTGTTCTTGATTATTTTTCGACCCTCATAAGTAAAAAACGACCCGTGGCGCGCGTTTCTTGTCGGAAGCACGCAGTCAAACATATCAATCCCTCTTAAAACACCGTCTAAAAGGTCTTGAGGGGTACCCACTCCCATTAAATACCTTGGTTTATCTTTAGGTAAAAGTGGTGCGGTAATTTCCACAATATGGTTTTTCATCTCGGTAGGTTCGCCGACGCTTACACCACCGATTGCGTATCCCACCGCATCAAATGAGGCAATAATTTTTGCGCTTTCTAGCCTTAAATCATCAAAAAACGCACCCTGAACAATCGGAAAAAGTGCCTGTTTAGGATTGTTGTGTGCTTTAAAACATCGCTCAAGCCAGCGATGAGTACGCTCCATAGCCTTTTTGGCGTCTTCGTAACTGCAAGGATAAGGCGCACATTCATCAAACGCCATTATTATATCGGCGCCGATATCTTCTTGAATTTGCATGGAAATTTCAGGGTTGATGTAATGTTCTTTCCCGTCTTTGGAATCTTTAAATTTTACCCCGTCCTCGGTAATTTTTCTTAAATTTGCAAGCGAAAAAACCTGAAATCCGCCTGAATCTGTCAATATAGGTTTATGCCAGTTCATCCAGTCGTGAATTGTGCCAAAACTTTTGATTAAATCTGTTCCGGCTCTCAAATAGAGATGATAGGAGTTGGCGAGGATAATTTGCGCGCCTGTCTGCTCCAAATGATAATTTGTAAGCGTTTTTACGGTTGAATTTGTTCCGACGGGCATGAAGATAGGCGTTTCTATATCTCCGTGAGGAGTGTGTAAAACTCCTGCTCGAGCTCCGGTTTTTTTACATTCGTGTATTAATTCATATTTGAAGTAACTGTGGGATAAATCCCCCATTTACCCCTCACTTTCCATCACTAATTCAAGCATTGTTTTCCAGTCAGGACAAAGTTCTTCGGGGCTAAAGTACAAATTAATTTCTCTTTTTGCGCTTTCTACGCTGTCCGAACCGTGGATAACGTTAAATTCCATTGTTTGGGCAAAATCTGCTCTTAATGTTCCTACTTCTGCATCGGTTGGCATTGTCGAACCCATTAATTTCCTCATTCCAACGACAGTATTATCACCTTGCAAAACCATTGCAATAATGGGACCACTGGAAATATAGGTGATTAGTCTGTTATAAAAAGGTTTTCCGAGGTGTTCGGCATAATGCTGTTCTGCAAGCTCTTTTGTAACATTAAGCATTTTTAAAGCGATAATTTTGTATCCTTTGTTTTCAATTCTTTTAATAATTCTTCCGATTAATCCCCTTTTTACCGCATCAGGCTTAATCGCTACAAAGGTTCTTTCCTCACTACTGTGCATAAACTCTCCTCAATTATCTGGTCAATATTAATTAAATCATGAAAAATAGTTATTGTCCATAAATCGTTGAAAGGTAATCAGGGCGCGTCCATATAAAATGAACAAACCCGTTCCTATGTATGAATTATAATGTCTCAATTTAAAAAATACCGCATTTTTATCCGTTTGTAATGATTGATTTAATTGATTTTGAACCGTTTATATGGACACGCCCTGGGGGGAGCCCCTGCATGACAGTCCAAATGAGAAATTTGAAAAAATTATCAAAATGGTCAAAAATGTGACGGAAAACTTCTCGAACTTGTGGAAACTTTTTCCAAGAGTTGCTGATACAAAATTATAAAGATTCTAAGTCAATATCATACCAGTTGCCTTCATGAATTGCCGGATTGTTCTTTGCTTGAATAGTCCATTTGTTTTTTTCGTTTTCCTGTCACTGTAAATCACAATATTCCAATATAATTTGACAGTTGAAATGGAAAAGATAAGAACTACAAAACTGTCTGATAAATATTTAAGTTATAATAATAAAAAAATGACCTTAAAAAAGGAGAGATCATGAAAAATCTTTTAAAATTAATTGGCTTAATATTTATTTGTTTCTTACCTGGAATAATCGGTGGATTTTTCACGGCTAATAATCTCTACCCTTGGTTTAGTTTGTTAACAAAACCGTCTTTCAACCCTCCTAGCTGGATTTTTTCTCCAGTTTGGACAGTGCTTTATACGCTGATGGGAATATCTTTATTTTTGGTATTAAAAGCTGATAGTTCTAAGAATAAAACTCGAGGAGTAATATTTTTTGCAATCCAGTTAATTTTAAACGGATTATGGTCGATTGTGTTTTTTGGCCTGCATAAAATCTTATTGGCGCTTGTGGTTATTGTCGCATTGCTGGCATTTATAATTTTGTCAATGATTGAATTTTATAAAATTTCAAAATCTGCTGTATATATATTAGTACCATATTTAATATGGGTTAGCTTTGCATCAGTATTGAATTTCTCTTTGTATCTATTGAATAGATAAGTTTCATTATAAGAAGTGAGCCTTGGCGAACTTCTCCTAGGAGAAGTTGCGAAAAAGTTAATGCCGAATCATCCTGTTTTTTAACGAGATAAATTTGACAGTTAAAAACGGAAAAGACAAGAATAATCGCTATTAATACCTTGGGGTAATCAAGTGTCGTGATTCCGATTGTACCGTTTCTGCAACTTGTGTCGGGTAGTCCTCAAGGGAATTTAAATTTTGCTTTTCAATTACGCTGGTTATTGCTCGTAAATTATCACCTATATTCCGCCTCAATCTTTTTGCAGACTGTTTAGGCTGTGGATATTCATTTATAAGCTGATATAAATGTTTTTTTGCTTTTTAATATTAGGTAATTTGGCAACAAATAAAAGATTTGAAATATCATTTATCCCTTCAGGATTAACATGGTCAATAGATGTTAATATTGGCTCTATAATCCTATAAATAAGTTGTTCAGGTCCTTTCTTTCTATATTTTGACCAAAATGCGAGAATGCTTGTACTAGATGTTGGTAGATCTCTTAAAATATTGTCTATTTACTTGCCTTATTTAAAGCCAAAAGAAGTTGCTGATTATTTGAGAGCTAAAATCAAATGGTATCAAGATTCTTTTTTAAATTTTGTTTGCCTTGAAACTTCAAACATTAATCACCCAAATCTTCAAAAAGTTCATCAACACTAGAAAATCTTTTTTGATTTTCACCCCTTACACTATCCCTAATTGCCTTTAGGGTTTGTCTATTGGGTATCTCAACTCGAAAAGGAAGTCCATGACAAAGTTCGATCTGTTTATAAAAAAGCTTAATAGCTTCTGTTTGGTTAAGACCAATTTGCATCAATATTTTCTCAACATGTTCTTTGAGATTTGGTTCAATTCTTGCTCGTATAAAGGCAGATTTAGACATAATTACTCCTATAATATTTTAACTATATTTTTATTGTACCTCATTTGAGGTACAATTTCAACCCCCATTGATGTATAAAAAGCCAAAACTGAAACAAAAGGCAATAATGTGTCTGAATGATACGAAAATTTTGAAACTTCCCCCAAAACGCTTGAAGTTTGAGAATTGCAAGCTAAATTGGGAATGTAGCGGATTGTCGGCAGAGAGTGACAACTCGTTTAACGCCGACTAATCCAAGACAGATAAACAAAGGAGAAATTATGAACAACGAACTTTTGAAAATCGCTCAAACAGTTTTAAGGCTTATGATTGATAAACAATATCTGATATAATTTATGTCTAAATGTTTTATTTTTACTCAATCCTAGACTCTTCTGATATCTTTCGAGCTATCGTTCTTCTTATATAAAAACAAGGAGACATTTCAACAAAAACAAAAAACTGAGGCAAAAAGATGGGGAGATGCTTATCATAATTTCAATTTAGTATTTTGTAGAGAAGACGGTTATTATATTGATCCCGGCACTTTTAGGGATTATTATATAAAAACTTTAGATAAAGCTGGAGTTGAGCATAAAACTTTTCACGCACTCCGCCATACTTTTGCAACAAGAGCTTTAGAAAGTGGAGCAAATATTAAGGTTGTATCAGAAATCTTGGGACACGCAAGCATCCAAATTACACTTGATACTTATAGTCACGTTTCAGAAGAGTTACAGCAGGATGCTATGCAAAAAATTGTAGACAATTTCTTCGAATTATAACCTATAAAAATATAACTAATTTTCAGGGGGCGTCGACGCCTCCTGTCCTATTTTCATCTTAAAACAGGTATAAATCCCCGAAAAAGAGTCAAATGCGACGTCGTGGCGACAGTCAACCAGAAAATAAATCTTGTAAAATAAGCTAAATAAATTATAGTATTTACTAAATTGTGGGCTTGAAAAATTATTAATCTTCGTATATAATGGAATTGCACTCCAATATGTACGAGGTTTTATATGATAAAAAGAACATTGCAAAAAACTGTAGAAGAAGTTTCCAAAGCCTTTCCGGTAATATTAATAACTGGTCCGAGACAAGTTGGAAAAACTACTTTGCTTGAAATGGTCGCCGATAAAAAACGGAAATATGTTACTCTTGATGATTTGGAGCAAAGAAAACTTGCTAAAACAGATCCGGCTATGTTTTTACAAGTGAATCAACCACCATTAATTATTGATGAAATCCAATATGCCCCCGAATTATTTTCTTACATAAAAATGTATGTAGACACAACAAAAGAAGCAGGTGCTTTTTGGCTTACTGGCTCACAAAAGTTTCATCTAATGAAAAACATTACTGAAACCCTTGCTGGACGTGTTGCTATTTTAGACTTGTTGGGCTTGTCTTATCAGGAAAAAATTAAAAATGCAGATGACGTCCCATTTTTACCCACTACTGAATGGATTGAATCAAAAAGAAGCATAAAAGCCAAAGCTTTAACAGTTAATGAAGTATATGAATTAATTTATCAAGGTTCTTTCCCAAAATTAGTAACTGATAAAAATGTTTCCCGAGATATTTTTTATAAATCATACATTCAAACCTATATAGAACGTGATGTTAAAGACCTTAAAAAAATCGGAAATGAAATATCTTTTTATAACTTTTTAGTAGTGATGGCTGCAAGAACAGGGCAATTAATTAATTTTTCAGATATTGCCCGTGATGTTGACGTTGACTTAAAAACTGCCAAATCTTGGGCAAGTATCCTTGAAGCTTCTGGTTTAATCAAATTTTTACAACCATATTACAACAATATAACCAAAAGAATTATCAAAAAGCCCAAAATGTACTTTTTAGACACAGGGCTTTGTACCTATTTGACGGGTTGGGATAGCCCTAAAACGCTTGAAAATGGTGCGATGAACGGTGCTATATTTGAGACTTACGTTTTTGCTGAAATTTTAAAATCTTATTGGAATAACGGTAAAGAGCCGAACATATATTTTTATAGAGATAAAGATCAAAAAGAAATTGATTTTGTTTTTGAAGCTAATGGAAAACTTTATCCAATAGAGGTTAAAAAGACAGCGACACCAAGTCTTGCAAATATTAAATCATTCCCCGTTTTAGAAAGTTTGAAAAAACCAATAGGAGAAGGTGCTGTTATTTGTTTGTACAAGGATTTATTCCCTTTAAATAGGAATGTTAATTTAATCCCTATAAATTATATTTAAGATTAATTATGACTTGCATTTATTCATACTGTGATTTATTATACTTTCGCAGGTAAAATTGTAAATATAGATTGTAGGACAATGTGGAATGAAAAGTAATCGTAATTTAATGCCGTTGTTTCAAACCGTGTGGGCGTTTTAGGCACTTCCCCGATTAGACGAACCAGTAAGTAATTAATGTCCGAAATGTCCGGTTTTTGTCGTAAAAAAGTCCACCTCTCGGACACAGATTTTGCCTCTTTATCTATATATATCTATCTTTCAGGCATGGACATTTTATTTTGCGTTCGATTACCTGAAACCTTTACTTCCCCTCAGGTAGGAAGTGTTTACAAAGCTTTTAAAACAGGTGTTTCCGCTTTTAAACGTGGAACTCAGTTCCCTCTGCTTTCGATTACCTGAAATGAGAATTCTCATTCTGTCTGTTATTTATATCGTATAACCTCAAACCCTTTAAGTAGGAAGTTTTCGTGCGAATTTTTGCCTAAATTTAAAGAATTTGTTCCGGAACCTAAAGTAAATATGCAAAAGTAATCGAAAATTCAAAAATCAGGTAATCGAAGCACGAAACATTCGTTTAAATTTGAACACAAAACTTTAAACTTCCCCCTGATTTTGAACAAAATGAGAATTTTTTAATCGAATTCAAATCTGTCAATTAAGATTTTACAGTTTTAGTTAACTATGCTGAGTATTTCTTGTCCGATTGTATTATCAAAATCAGAAATCACTTCAGAAACAATATTTGGTAAGGTAGATGTTTGCGTTTTTATTATTTTCTTTAGTTGTACATAACTTATACCGACTTCATTTGCGAATCTCTCAAAAT
>CAISJE010000184.1 GCA_903885635.1 uncultured bacterium | reverse complement strand
TAACGAATGCTTTGTATCTACATTTAAAACAGCAGGCGGTCAAAATCTTACTACCTTGCGTGATTTTCAAACCAGTTCTGATTTACAAACTTTTAATAACAGTAATCCACTTATCGGATTAATTTTACTAAACGGAACAAGCATAATAATGGCGTACAATCCCAATTGTACACCTGATGAGACACAAAAGTACAACACCTCAATTCCTAAAACATCTTGTATGTCCATGGTATATGACGTAAACGGAGGCTCGGGTCCTAATAAAGTGGGTAAGGATATTATGACTATCAACGCTACCATTTCAACCTGTGACGGTACGAAGATAGGCGGACTCTGCATAGCGGCAGGTGACACAACACCATCTCAAATCAACACCTGCACGGATACAACTTGGGATACAAAGCTTACAGCGAATACATATTGTGCCAATAACTATTGGGCAGGGGCAAAGAAATCATGTTCTGATCAGGGCATGAGATTGCCTACCAAAGATGAACTAAACACAATCTACACAAACAAAGCCACCATCAGTGGACTCAATAGTGCCGCTTGGTACTGGTCCGCCACTGAGTCCAGTACATATCACGCATGGTACCAGTATTTTGCTAATGGGAATCAGAACTACAAATACAAGTTCTACGGCGCCAATGTGCGGTGCGTCAGGTGACCCCCTTGACCTTTTAACCCCTCGCCGTCATTGCGAGACATAAAGTGCCGAATGTGACAAAGGATGTCCACCGAAGCAATCCCCCTCAAAAAGAGAGCTCACAAAAAATTAAAAACCCAATTAGACAAAAAGAGGCTATAAGCCTCTTTTTGTCTAATTGGGTTAGAATCCTCTGTACCTATTTTGTTTTGCTTAAATCCTTTCTCGCGGAACTCTTACTTGGAACAAACGTTGGTTCTCCACTATAGAATTTGCAGAAACTTTCAACATATTCTTCTTTTTTGTATAACTTCTCATGTTCTTCGTTAAGAACTAAATTGAGACTTTTATATTCCTCAACATTATTCTCAAAAAAGTCAATGTCATCGCAAATTGATTTAAGCATTTCATCATATGACAAATAAACATTTTTGAACGTTTTATATATTCCCGAAGGGAAAAATATATCGTTGTAAACAGTAAATCCAATAGCTCCAGAAAAAACCGGTTCGGCATAATATCCATCAAACCCTTCCCCAAAGGTTATGCTATATTTTACTTTGGAAATCAGTTGAAGGTACTGTTCAAATGTAATATTGTTTACCTCTATCAATTCAAATTCAGGATGTTCTGTTCTTAATTTATCTATTATTGCTTCCTTCATCGGATGCATATCTTTAGAATAGCAAATTATATTTTGCTTTTCCTCATAAGAAGTATAAATATAGCCAATATCTTGTTTAGGAGGAAGGAAATATAAAGGGTAACCCCAAGTATCACAAATCTCCTGACTGGTATACTTATGGTGCACTGTAGTTTGAGTTATGTTTTTAGTAAATTCATTTAAGTACTCAAGCTTATCTGGTGCCGGCATGCCTAAAACATTTTGGTCCATTATGTTAATCTGCAAATTTTTAATACCTTTTAAGTACTTAGATTCTTTTTCACTCAGGTCTTTAAAAATAAACTCTGTAACATATTCCGGGATATGAATTATTAAATGTTCCACGTTAGGGAAAGTGTCCGCTATATCTTCAAAATTGAGGATTATTTCATCATTTTTGTATTTTCGATAAAAGCAAGAGGCTCTTTGCCCTGGGTAATAACTTGTTTGGACCGTACAACCGTCATTCCCAACCACAGCTCTCGAAGTTTTTGCTATATTCAAAATACTTATCATTCCGCCAGTTATTCCATTCGTCGCGGGTAACAAAATCAGAACCAAATTTTCCATGTCCTTTGGAATTGATTCCAGATAACGCATTTTTATTATGTCGTCAAAGTCTTTAATCGCTTGCATAAGTTCATTTTGCATAGTTTATCCTTTCAATATTCTAATTATCTTGTTTATATTTTCTTCTGCTAAGTCACCATAAAAAGGCAAACATAAAACTTTTTCTTTAATTTTATTTGTTATTGGTAAATTCCCGGCACTGCTACTGTCTAATTTTCTGTATGGCTCATAATCAGAACAGGCTGGGTAAAAATATTTTCGAGTCAGTATCTTTTGCTCCTTGAATTTTTCATACAATTCATTTCTTGTCAATGGATAATCTTTTTCTATCACGATAGGGAAATATTGATACGAATTTGTTGTATTTTTCGGCATCACTGGAACTCTAATCCCATTAATTTCAGAAATTTCATCAATATATTTAGTTCTTACGACTTCCCTTTTTTCTTGCTCCTGCACAAACAAGTCTAAATTTAACAACCCCACCGAGGCCTGGATCTCATTCATTTTGCCGTTTATTCCAATTTCTGCGACTTCGTCTTCATTTATTATACCAAAATTCCTCAAATTATAGACCCGCGCTTTGAGCCTTTCATCATTATAAGTCAGACAACCGCCCTCAATAGTATTATATAACTTTGTTGCATGAAAAGAAAACATTGAAATGTCGCCGAAGCTTCCAATTCCCTTGCCGTCTATTTCTGTTGAAAAAGCATGCGCTGCATCATAAATAACTTTCAACCCGTGTTTTTTAGCGATTTTATCAATTTTGTAAACATCACAAGGAAAACAATACACGTGGACTCCCAATATTGCAGAGGTGTTTGGCGTTATAAGGCTTTCAATTTTATCAGCATCAATGCACATTGTATCTGGCTCTATGTCGCAAAAAACAATCTGTTGCCCGTTCCAGCTTATGCAATGCGGAGTCGCTGCAAAGGTAAATGGAGTTGTAATTACTTCACTGCCCCCAGGCAAATCCAAGGCTCTTAGAGCTGTCAACAAAGCGGTTGTACCATTATTAAACAGCGAAAGATTTTCGACTTTCAATGCCTCTTTCAATTTACCTTCTAATTCATTGTGCTTTGGCCCATGGTTGGTCAACCATTTAGATTCCCAAATATCTTTTATGTACTCGCCAAAAGCATCTAAATCCGGTAGAAGAGGTCTTGTTATATATATTTGTTCTTCGTTTTCAGTCATTGGTATCCTTCGCCAACGGTTTTAACCAACCTAGGCATTATTAATAATATGTTTAATTTTTTTATTTATAATCCTTTCTTAACAAAAAACATTACCGTTTCACTCCAGCCTTGTGTGTAATGTCTTAAATAAACGTTATATTTTGGTTGAATCGATTTTACATATTCAAATATTTCATAAAAATCCTGTGGCTTGTGATAAACCGCAATCGCCAATTTGGGACAATCATTTTTTATGTGGCTTTCAGAACCTTTAAGGGCCGCCAACTCCCAACCTTCCAAATCCATCTTTATAAATGTAATTTTCTTATCAATGTATTTGTCAATTGTTGTGGTCTGAATTGTAAACTCACCCTCACCGGAAACTTTACTTGCAGACCCGTTAAAGCTAAAACAGAGGCATTCCTCTTTATCTGATACACCCTTATCAATAAATTCAACATTTGTTTGGTCAGCCAAACGCTCTTTTGCTTTTAATAAATTTGTTTCAGACGGCTCAAAAAAGTAGATTTTTTCATAGTTTGGACATCTTGCGATAAATTCTTCTGATGTGTCGCCATCAAATCCTCCACAATCAACAAAGACCTCCCCATCTTTTAAATTTAAAAAATCCTCAAAATACTGTTCTTTTATTCGGACCTTGTATTCAGATAAAAACTCGTCTTGAGAAGTTAATCTATACATTAAAATATCTTTTAATGTCTTTTTTGAAATAGAATCCGCCAAATTATCAAAAATTTCTTGCCATTGTTGAATATTATTCAAAAATTTCTCTCTTGTTTCTAGAGTAAAAGTTGGGAATTCAAATTTTTCTGGATATAAATAATACAAGTCGGCGACAGGAATTACTGACATAATTCCGCAATCTGTCAATCTTTCGTTCACTACTCCAACATACGCCATTAAAACGCAATTTACTACAATTGCATCCTGCGGAATATCTTGAGCTTTTACAACTTTTGAGCCTTCGAAAATTGTTCCTTCTGGTGCAAAATCATCAATTACATAATCAATTTTTATACTTTCACAAATTGCCTTTGAATGTCCATTTCTTCCAAAAAGATAGCGAATAGTTGAACTCATAAATTTTTCTACAAGGTCTTTTCGACTTTGTGATATTGTATAATTTCCATATTCTGATTTTATAGTTTTGGTTTCATCTATGATTGTTTGCATCTTAAACCGTCTTTCTTTTAATCGATTCAACTAATCCGCCAATTGTTCTAAATTCAGGTAAAATCATATCATCATCAGTTATTTGAACATCAAATTTCTGCTCCAGCTCCACAACAAACTTTATCAGCCCCATAGAATCAATGTAGCCTGTGTCAATATAGTTGAATTTGTCAACATCAATATCTTTGGGTAATTTCCCCTTTTTTGATATATATTTTAATATAAAATCCTTAATTTCTTCAGGTTTATTTTTTTCATCCATGAACTTTCTCCCTTGTATTTACTTTAACATCTTCCCATTGTTTTGTCTGAGTTGATTTAACCATTGATTCAAGAAATTTTAAACCTTCAAGTGCTAACTCAACGCTGAAAACTTCATTTGATTGCCAAGTTCCATTCGCTTTGTAATCCTGTAAGGATTGTGCTATATCAGAATAAAGATTGGCAAACGCTTCAATAAATCCGGCCGGATGCCCTGCTTTAAATCTTGTATATCGCTGTTGGTTTGAAATCTCAACAGTAGAAGCCCTATCCAATATTTGTCTGTGACCGTCGGCGAATGACAAAAGCATTTCTTCGGGGTTAACCTGTAACCATTCGGCAGAAGCCTTTGAGCCGTATATTCTCAATTTTAATCCGTTTCTTGAACCCAATGCCGATTTTGAAAACCAAACATGTCCCTGAACATTATTTGTATAACGACATAAACAACTCACGTTATCGATAATGTTTTTGAACCAGCCGTCGCTGTCTTGATTAGCCACAACACTAATCGGTTTTTCACCGATAACATAATCTATAAGCTGATGAAGATGAACCGCCAAATCTAAATAAATTGTCGGAATTTCGCCATCAACAAGTCTCCAGCTCTGAGGCTTAGGCTTGTTGCCTTTAGCATCAACCCTTATAAAACCTTCTTGCGGCATTTCTACCTGAAAATGAAGAATTTTTCCAAGAGTTCCCTTTTTAATCAAATTACGCAACTCCCTAACAAGCGGGTAGCCTGAATAGTTGTATGTCACAGCCAAAAAGCCTTTGCTTTTGTCTCTTGTTTCTTTTATAGATTTCGCTTCCGCAGAATTCACAGCCAAAGCTTTTTCACAAATCACAGGTATTTTAGCGTCAAGACAAGCTTTTACAACCTCAGCATGATGAGGAGTAGGAGTCAAAACGACAATCGCATCAAGTTTGTCTTTTTCGCATTCCAACATTTTTTGCCAAGTAGAATAAGTTCTATCTGGGGCTACTCCGTAGGTTTCTGCACTCTGTTCGTTTTTCTCCGAGTCCTTGCTGAAACACCCCGCTTTGAGCGAGCATTTATTATCAAGCATAGAAGCTGCAAAATGAACATAACCAACAGCTGAGTCGATTGCTCCGCCTATAAAGCCCAATGATAATGGTGGCTTGTGTTCATTTTGTGACATAAATACTCCTTTTAAGTTGTTAACTGCTCTACTAGAGCGTGTTTTGTAAGCTTGCCCATAGCATTTCTCGGTAATTTTTCTATTATAAAATATTTTCTCGGTTGCTGGAAGTCCGCAAGACATTTTGCACAGTGAAATTTCACCGTTTTCAAATTTATTTCCTGTCCTTTTTTGGAAACCAAAGCAACAGCAACGACTTCACCAAGTCTGTCATCAGGAATTGAAATAGCCACACATTCCTCAATTTCAGGAAGCTGAGCGATTACCGTTTCAACATCTTTCGGGTAAACATTTATTCCGCCCGTGATTATCAAATCTTTTTTTCTATCCAAGAAAGTCAAAAATCCATCTTCGTCTAGCTTTCCTAAATCCCCTGTACAGAAATAATCACCGAACATCGCACTTTTGGTCAATTCCGGCAATTTATAATACCCGCCAAAAAGCATTGGGGTTTTACAAATTATCTCGCCAGCTTCCCCTGCATTTGCGAAAGTACCGTCTTCTTTTAAAATTTTCACATCAACGTTTGGTGTCGCTTTGCCTACTGATTTAAGCTTTGTTTTGGAATCTACAATATTCAAATTAGTTGCGATAGCAATTTCTGAAGCTCCGTAACATTCGTGAAAATCGCATTTCAATTTCGCCAACAATTCATACTTGATATGGTTTTCCAGCAACGCAGAAGAAGAAACTATACAGCGCAAAGAATTAATTTCAGGCAAAAACGGACTCGCCAAAAGTTCCGCAATCTGGCTCAACTGAGAAGAAACCGCGATAGTGAAAGAAACCTCTTGCTCCTTGACGCATTTTAGCCACATAGAAGGCGAAAATCTCGGCATCAGAATAGAAGTTGCACCGATTAGAAGTGGCATCAAAACCAATCTTTCAGCCAATGAGTGATACAAAGGGGTCGCAGCCAAAATCTTGTCTTCGCTGGTAACAGAATACAACTCACAAGCCGCGTGCGCTCTATCAATTTTATTTTTCTGGGTCAAAACAATGGGTTTCGGCTCGCCTGTTGAACCTGACGTCAAAGTCAAAATCAAGGCTTCGCTACCGAAAATTTTTGTACCTGTTATCGGTGTTTCAGGTGAATTTTTAATCAAATTTATAAAAGAATTTGGCTCTTCATTTTCATCATCTATACTCAAGCAAAATCCTGTCGCATCTTTCAAATTTTCTTTGTTAAGAGTCTCCATTGAGCTTGTAATTCCTATAACATGTTTTACGTCAGAAGAATTAAACGCCAATTCAATCGCGCTTGCCGGCAAGGTCGGATTAAGCGGAACTATTGCTGCGCCGATGTTAGACGCCACAAGCATAAGTGCCACGAATTCAATGTTATTCGGAAGTAAAACACCGATGTGCTCGCCGTATTTTACATTGTTTGAATTCAACAAATTTGACCATTTTTTCACAAACGAAGAGAGTTCTTTGTAAGTAATTGTCTCCCCGTCACACCAAATAGCCGTCTTCTCAGGACTTCGTTCAGCGTTATTAAAAAATATATTTGCGATAGAACTCATTTCATAAACCTTTTTTTAAATTAAATTTGCGAACTTTAAAAACTTCTTACTACTCAATCTGAATAATTGGCTCGGTTCCGAGATATAAACCTCATCGTCTTTGGTTCCTTTATTAACAACCGTACCAGCCGCTATGAAGTTTCTTTCACCAATATTCACTCCATTTGCCAAAGCCGCGTTCACCCCGAAGAAAGAACCCTTACCGACGTTACAACACCCAGCCATAGATATTCCTGCATTTATCCAGTTGTATGCACCAATTGTGCAATCATGACCAAGATTAACGTTACTAGAAATGAATGTCCCTTTTTTGATTATCGAATTAGGGTGTATTGAAACAAAATCAAGAATAATACAGTTTTCTTCAATCACAACCCCGTCATGGATTTTAACCGATTTGTCGATATAACTCACAAAATCATAGCCTTTAGCCTTGGCTTCGTCATATTTTTTCTCTCTCAGCTCGTTCATATCAATAAACCCGACAGAAGAAATCATTTTATACTCTTTTGGGTCAAATTGTTCCTGAACTTTACTAAATCTAACCAAAGGCAAAGAACAAAACTCGCTTTCGCCTTCCTTGATACAACAATCGTCCACAGTAAATCCGCATACATCAAAACAAGTGCGTGCATAAGAATATAATACTTTTGCCATTGCGCCGTTTCCGTATATTACAATTTTATCCGCTTTAGACACTCCCACCCCTTTTAAAAACCTCTTTTGTCAGTAAAAACCCAACAATCCTAGATAAATAATAACATATTTTAAGGTTAAATTCAAACCGCAATATTACACGCGCCAAGCGACTTTGAGCGTAAATTTTTTACGCTGTTAACATAGGGTACAATACCCTATAATTAGCATTTTACAAGTCTGGCAATTTAAATCAAGTGAAGTTGTGCGGTTAAGTTTTGTGAACCGCACAACTGATTTTTAAATCGATAACCTCAACACAAGAGGAAAAAATCAGTGAATTTGCATTGATAGAGCTATTTTATATTTCATACTAATAATTTTTTTACTCATTTCCCCTACTCGATAATTTCTTACTGACTATTTGTTTCCATTTTAGAAATAACTAATTAATTGACTTTTACAATTGCGAGGCGAGGGGGTTTTAGTCAGAAAACCGACGAGGGAATGAGGGAATGAAGCAATCTTGTTCGCCTTTAGTCATGATTCGGGGGGATTGCTTCGACTGGAGTTGAAGCTTCGAACATTTTGAAAATTAGACATATTGCGAAATAAAATAATGCCAAAAACTAAAAAGACGATTTTTCATCAAGGTTTGTTCTCTTTATGCAAAATCTAAATGAAAATTCCAAAGTCCTGCACAAACCTTAACAAATTTGTCATCTATGCCATTT
>CAISJE010000183.1 GCA_903885635.1 uncultured bacterium | reverse complement strand
TTTTAAACGCCATATCTATATTCATCTCATCCTCCATAAAATTAAACAATACATCTGTATTCTTTAATTTTAAAAGAAATAAGCTTGATTATCATACTTTAGATAGGTTATTTTTATTCTATTTCGCAATATGTCTATTGTTTCTGGAACCTCTAAAATTAGACAAAAGCGGCGAAATACTTGCCAACAAACCTATTCCAAACAGAAAAATGCAGGTTAAAATAGAATTCGCTATACTAATTGAAGCAAGAGTGTCGGTAGAATGTCTTGCGGCGACAAAAACATCCCCTGCCCCAATCAATATTATTCCCAAACTGCCCATAATCATTGGTGAAGCAAGCTTGAATAATTCCTTCATGTATTTAGGATAAGCCTTTACATTAGTCATAATCACTTTCCTATGCAAAAATTATCAAAAATATTGTTTAAAATATCGTCAGTAATTACTTCGCCGGTAATTTCATCTAAATACAAAAGTGCAGATTTAACATCAATTGAAATTAAGTCTTGTAATTCTTTGATTTGTGCAGCTAAAAGAGCTTGTTGTAAGCTTTCGCGTGACTTAATAAGGCAATCTTGTTGACGGTTATTCGTAATAAATTCCGTATCTTCAATTGATTTTTCGCCTACGAATTTTTTAATTGATTGTTTTAAGTCACTAAATCCCAGTTTTGTGAGGGTAGACAAATAGATGCACCCTTCACTCCAATCTTTTTTTGCAGGTAGAGATGGAGTATATAAGCCCCCGACACCCTTTTGCAAATCAGCTTTATTTGCGATTTTTATGTGATTTTTTCCCCTGATTAAGTCCAAAATAATTTCATCATCCTCGTTCATACCTGTGGATGCATCATGTAAAAACAGTATTAAGTCAGCTTCTTGCGCAGACTGTTTGGAAAACTCAATCCCAATTTCTTCGACTTTTCCAACTTGAGAACTCTCTCTAATTCCCGCAGTATCTATTAAAGTAACCGGAATTCCGTCAAAATCAAGAGTTTCCGTCAAAATATCCCTTGTTGTTCCTGCCACATCGGTTACTATCGCGCGATTTAGACTTAAAAGCGCATTGAAAAGTGAAGATTTTCCAACATTCGGCTTACCTAAAATAGCAAGTTTTATTCCCTGTCTTAGGACATTCGAGGATTTTGCACAGAGTAAAATCTCGTCAATTTTTTTGATTGAGTTTTTGAATTCGTTTTGTAAATAATCATACTCGGGTTCTTTTACATCATCAGGGAAGTCAATTCCTGCAATAATTCGGGATAAAACTTCAAAAATATCTTTTTTAATTTCACTAACTTTTTTGGCTAAAACTCCTGACAGATTTTTTGTGGATTGGATTGCAAAATTCTGCGTTTTGGCATGAATTAAATCACATACTGCCTCAGCTTGAGAAAGGTCGAGTTTGTGGTTTAAAAACGCTCGCTTGGTGAATTCTCCGCGCTCGGCAAGCCTCGCGCCGTTTTTCAAAACCAAATCAAGAATATTTCTGACAACATTTATTCCACCGTGGCATTGAATTTCAATAACATCTTCACCGGTGTAGCTATTTGGTGTTTTAAAAGGTAAGACAATTACTTCATCAATGTTGTTGCCATTATCTTTTATCCATCCGTGGTGTATTTTTCCTGCGATTAGTTTTTGAACGAAAATTTTTTGAACAATGTCAAAACTTTTTTCGCCCGAAATTCTTATAACCCCGACTCCACCGGTTCCTATTGGGGTTGCAATTGCGCTGATTGTATCAAATTCTTGAATTATGTTCATTTTAACCTCTCATAGCATTATATTACAAAAAGAGGCAGTTGCATAATTTTAAAACAGGCGTTTATTGTTGTGCGTCAATGAACTCTTAACATTTCTTTTGAAATCTATTGCAATTAAATCTTTTTATTATAATATTAATATATAGTTTTGTCAGAAGGAACTAAATATATTTCCAAAAGGGGCGATAGGGCAAGCCTGAACGTTCCATAATAGCGGGTTGTGTGAAAAAAATTCATGCGGCTTTTGTATTGGAATATTTAGGGTCAGAATAAAAATCAAAATCAAATTAGTATTACTCATAAGAAAGGTAAATTACAGTGGAAAAAAAAATCGTAGAAGAAAAAGTTGAAACAATAAGTGAAACCGCTTTTGATTCAAGAAAAAACAAATCAAGAAAAAAAAGAATGGAAACTCAAGAAGAAAAACCGCAATCAGAATGGACTGAGCGTGTTGTTCAAATAAGAAGAGTTACAAAGGTCGTAAAAGGTGGTAAAAAACTTAGTTTTAGAGCCATCGTTATCGTAGGGAACCAAAAAGGTCAAGTCGGCGTAGGTTGTGCAAAAGCTGCAGAAGTTATTATTGCTATCCAAAAAGCAGTTGCTGACGGTAGAAAAAACCTTATCACAGTGCCGATTTTTAAAACAACAATTCCTCACCCTATCGTTGGGCGTTCAGGCGCTGGCAGCGTAATGCTAAGACCTGCATCTCAAGGTACTGGGATTATCGCAGGTGGTGCGGTTCGTTCAGTATTAGAACTTGCAGGGATTGAAAATATCTTGTGTAAATCACTCGGGTCAAAGTCTCCTCTTAACGCAACTAATGCCGCTTTAGAGGCATTGAAGAGTTTGACGCCGTTTAAAGATATTGCTAAAAAACGCGGCAAAACAATCGCAGAAATATTAAATTAACGAAGTGAACAAAAGATAAAACTAGAACAAACAAGGAGCAAACAAACAATGGCTAAAACAGCATTAAAAAAAATAAAAATTAAGCTTAAAAAAAGTTTAATCGGCTCATCTGAATCTCAACGCAGAGTTGCGACAGGTTTAGGTTTGAGCAAAATCAACCAAGTAGTGGAACATTTCAACAGCCCGACAATTTTGGGTATGGTGAATAAAATTTCTCATTTATTGGAAGTTATAGAATAAGTGAAAATAAAATTACATTAGAAAGGATTTATAAAAATGATAAAATTAGAAGATTTAAAACCCGCTGAAGGTTCGACACATAAAATTAAACGTGTTGGTCGCGGTCGTGCATCAGGACACGGTAAAACAAGTTGCCACGGACATAACGGAGAAGGACAACGTTCAGGTTGTTCAGCGAAGGTAGGATTCGAAGGTGGACAAATGCCTGCTTACAGAAGATTGCCGAAGTTAAAAGGGTTCAAAATTATTAACCAACGTAACTACGCAGAAATGAATATAAGCGCGTTAGAAAGACTTGATATCACAGAAATTTCTTTAGTAATTTTGAAAGAAATGAGAAAAGCTCATCCTTCAACAGACGGGTTGAGAATTCTTGGAAACGGTGAGATTTCTAAAGCAATTACGGTTAAAGCAAGTTATGTTACGCCTCAAGCAAAAGAAAAAATTGAAAAAGCAGGCGGAAAGGTTGAGATAGTATAATGCAGCAAAAAGTTAAAATGCCAACCACATCAGACTTAATGTCAATGTGGCATGCTTCAGGGTTAAAAGAAAAGATAATCTTTACTTTTATAATGATTGCGGCCTTTAGATTTGGAGTTCAAATGCCTGTATTTGGTATTAATAATGAGATTTTTTCCAATATGGCTGCTCAAAATAATATCATAGGGTTTTTGGATTTATTTTCAGGCGGAGCGTTAGGAAAAGTTTCTATTTTCGCGCTTGGGATTGGACCTTTCATCACTTCATCAATTATTGTTCAATTGGTGTCGGTTGTAATTCCATCGTTAGAAAAGCTTCAAAAAGAAGAAGGTGAAGCCGGCAGAAGAAAGCTTGCTCAGTATACCAGAGTGTTTACAGTTCTATTGGCAGTGTTCCAGTCCATAATTTTTATGATTTTTATGACAAAATTACCGGGTGCCATTTTGCCCAATATCAATCACGGATTGTTTTTCATAAGCTCAGTTGCGGTTTTGACGGCTGGCGCTATGCTTGTGATGTGGATTTCTGAACTGATAACAGAAAAAGGAATCGGAAACGGCGGGTCTTTGATTATCTTTGTGGGTATTCTTTCGGGAATTCCTATCTATGCTCAAAGGACGGTGCAGATGGTTGCGAGAGATTCAAGCCTGCAATTAGGCTTGGTGTTCTTGTTGGCGATTTTCTTTGCGACAATGGTTTTTATCGTCGTAATGCAAGAAGCGACAAGAAAAGTTGTTATCGTTAACCCGAAAAGACAGGTAGGAAACAAGGTTTACGGCGGAGTAAGTACGTTTATTCCATTCAAATTAAACCCTGGTGGTGTTATGCCTATTATCTTTGCGATTGCGATTTTATTGTTTCCGACAACGGTTTTGAGCGTAGTTGGGCAGGCAAATATACATAATCCTGCGCTTAAAACATTTATTATGTACTTGAATCAATGGTTAAGCCCAACAGGGATAGTGTATTATGTGCTGTATTTCTTGCTGATTGTTACTTTAACGTTCTTTTACGCATCGATTATGCCTAATATGCAGCCAAAAGAAATTGCGACTAATTTAAAAAAACACGGCTCTTCAATTCCGGGGATTAAACCAGGGAAGCCGACTTCAGAAGCACTTGATAAGATTTTGAGTAAGACGACTTTTATCGGAGCGTTAGGGCTTGGCATTATTGCACTTGTGCCATCTTTTACCAGTTACATAACAAACATCAAAACCTTGCAGGGGATTGGGGCAACATCTTTAATCATCATGGTCGGGGTTGCACTTGATTTGATAAATCAGGTCCGAACTCACCTACTTGCAAGGAATTACGAAAGTTTTTTGAAAGAGTAAATATGCTTTAAAATAAACTAAAAAGCGCAAGAAATCAGTTTGACTTCTTGCGCTTTTTAAATCTTTCAATTATTAGTTTTCGCCTAATATCTCGTCTGAAATATCGAAATTTGAATACACGTTTTGGACGTCATCATGTTCTTCGATTTTATCTAAAAGTTTTAAAATTTGGCTTGCCGTTTTTGAATCCGTTATCTCAACGCTGTTTTCAGGTAATCTTGTCAATTCTGCGTTTACGTTTTTAAACCCCTCTGTTTCAAGCCCCTCAACTACTGTTTGAAAGTTCTCAACCGAAGTCACAACCTTGTATTCTTCATCATCTTCCTGAATATCATCAGCGCCAAGTTCTACCGCCGTTTCAAATAATTTTTCAAAATCTACTGATTTGTTAAAACTTACAAGTCCAACCGGTTTAAACATCCAACTCACACAACCGTTCTCGCCCAAATTGCCGTTGTATTTGGTAAAATAACTTCTTATATCTCCAGCGGTTCTGTTTCTATTATCGGTCATTGCCTCAATAAAAACAGCAACACCGCCGGCGGCATACCCCTCATACGTAAGCTCCTCAAAGTTGTCGCCACTTCCCATGCCCGCACCTTTTTCAATTGCACGTTTAATATTATCGGCAGGAAGCCCTGCAGATTTTGCCCTATCAACAGCCGTTCTCAATCTAAAATTTGACGCCAAATCAGCTCCGCCCAATCTTGCTGAAACCATTAATTCTCTTGAATATCTTTGAAATACAACCGCTCGCGCCGAATCTATTTTCGCTTTTTTACGTTTTATTGTCGCCCATTTTGAATGCCCCGACATTTTTTGCCTTCTTTCTCCGTTGAGCCTCTGGCGAAACGTGAGAAATGGCCTCACGGCTTCACTGACAGCTGTATTTTATCGCTTTATTCGTATATAGTGAGACACCTCAACACCTATTGGTTTTACTATCGCCTTTATTTGCTTTTTAGAAATACTACTTTACTTAGTTGAAAAGTTGAAAAGTCGAATAGTCGAAAAGTTTTGCGGTTCTTGCTTACTTTTTCCTTTTTACTCCTTCGGGCTTTTTGTCGGTGGGTTAGGGAACCCACCCTACTTTAACGACCTCGGGCTTGTTGCCTAAAGCCTTTCAACCCTTCAACCGTTCAAGCAAAATAACTTTTCACCTATTCACCTTATAACCCAAAACACTTCTCACCTCTCACTAAAAAACATCAATCTGTTTTGCTTTAGCGAAAGAGCCAATGTTCCTAAAGTTTTTTTGGTTACTTTTTTTACAAAAAAAGTAACTAGCCTTCGACATATTCCCTTAGTCTTTTGCTGCGGTTCGGGTGTCTGAGTTTTCTCAAAGCTTTTGCCTCGATTTGTCTGATACGTTCACGAGTTACGCCGAACAATTGTCCGACTTCCTCTAAAGTACGTTGGCGTCCGTCATCCATCCCGAAACGTAGTCTTAAAACATCACGTTCTCTAGGTGAAAGCGTACATAAAACCTCTGCAAGGTCTTCTCTTAAAAGTTCTGAAGCTACTGTTTTAACAGGCGCATCCGCTTCTTTATCTTCAATAAAATCACCAAGTCTTGAGTCTTCTTCTTTCCCGATAGGAGTTTCTAAAGACAAAGGTTCTTGGGCGATTTTAATGATTTCTCTAAGCTTTGGTATGCTAACGTTCATTTCGATAGCTAATTCGTCTTCTGTCGGTTTTCTTGAAAGCTCTTGAGCAAGTCTTCTTGTAATTTTTTTAAGCTTGTTAATTGTTTCAACCATATGAACCGGAATTCTGATAGTACGAGCCTGATCCGCAATCGCTCTGGTAATCGCTTGCCTAATCCACCATGTTGCATATGTTGAAAACTTAAACCCTCTTTCGTGGTCAAACTTCTCTGCCGCTCTGATTAGCCCCAAGTTTCCCTCTTGGATAAGGTCTAAGAATAACATTCCGCGCCCTACGTATTTTTTTGCAATACTTACAACGAGCCTCAAGTTTGCTTGGACAAGTTTTCTTTTTGCAATCGCACCAGGGGTTCCGCCTTGAATAATTTTTCTGGCTAATTCTATTTCCTCATTAGCCGAAAGGAGTTTAATTCTTCCGATTTCTCTTAAATATAATCTAACAGGGTCATCAACGGCTATGCCTTTAGGAATTTCAAAATCAGAAGTGTGGGAATCATGCTCATGTGTATCGAGCATAAATATATCTTCCATATTTCTACCGATTTTAGCTGAGGAAACTATATCCTCTATATTATCGGTGCCTATTTCCATATGCATGTAAGGAGTATGTACATCCTGTACAATATCATCTTCATCGCCTTTGTCTTCTGAATCTAATAAGTTTGTTTCATCCTCTTCAATTATACTTACGACAGAATTACAGGGTTGTCTTTTTTTGTTCATTAATTATCTCCAGTCAGTCTACTATTTATCTTATCTCTAAGCTGCATTTGTATTTTCAGTGCTTCATTTTCATCATCATTCACATTTGTGTATAAATTTCTCATTTCAGTTTTTTCAACATCTAAAAAACAATTATTAATTTTATTGATATTTTCATCAATAATTGATTTAAAGTCTTTGCGGGATAATTTATTAAATGTTTCTGATATGCATATTAAATCCGTTATAATTACCTTTACTTCTTCGTCTTGAGCAAAATTAGTATATAATTCCTCAATTAACGCTTTTACATTATTTACGCTACATATTAATTTGTCAATTGTAGTTTTAACAATTATTAATTTTTCATTACTAAAATCGACATCCTTAATCATTTCTTTTAGCTCTTTAAATGAGAAAGGGGTTTCATATACTAAATAAAGGCTCAATAAATTTTCTTGCGTTTTTTCGAGGATATTTGAAGATTTTGTTACAATTGTGTTAACATTTCCAACAACAGTCGGATAAGCAGAATCAATCTGTTTAATCTCCGACATCATCGCATTTTCGTCTATATTTAGCGCCGCGGCAACCATTTTAACATATTCTGAGAGAATAATTTTATTTTGGATTTCAGCCAATATAGGGATAATTTCTTTAACCAATTTTAGTTTTTCATTAGGAGTTTTGGCTTCATTCTTATGTTTTAGCACTTCGTTTATCTGAAAATCTATTAACAACGGGGCATGCTCAAGGTGCTTAAAATAAGCTTCTGCACCGACATTACGAATAAACTCGTCAGGATCTTTGCCTTCCGGCGGAGTTACTACACGAATTTCACATGAGTATTTGTCATTATTGGAGCTTGTATAACTTTCGTCGAATTGTTTTATGCTGCCAAGTCCGATAAAAGCCTCTTTTATTATTTCTGCACCTCTTGTAGTTGCTCTAATCCCAGCCGAATCAGTATCAAATCCAAGATATATTTTTCTTGATTTTGAATATCGCGAAATTAATTTTACGTGCTCCGAGGTCAGTGAAGTTCCGCAAGAAGCAACGCAGTTTTCAATTCCGTGTGCTTGGGCTGAAATTACGTCAAAATAACCCTCCATAATAATTATGCTGTCGGATTGCTTAATGCTGTCTTTTGCAAAATAAAGCCCGTACAAAAGCTTACTTTTGTTGTAAATCAAGGAATCAGATGAATTTAAATATTTTGGGTTTTGTCCTTCCTCAATGGCTCTAGCCCCGAACGCCACGATATCGCCGTTTTCGTCGTGGATTGGGATTATAATCCTGTTTC
The DNA here is from genome assembly GCA_903885635.1 of uncultured bacterium. Classification (GTDB taxonomy): domain Bacteria; phylum Cyanobacteriota; class Vampirovibrionia; order Gastranaerophilales; family Gastranaerophilaceae; genus CAIPUE01. The sequence continues at coordinate 931 of CAISJE010000183.1, read as the reverse complement.
TGAATCTATCAATAAAATCGCCTTTTTGTGTTTTTAAAATTAAGCCTGCTTTTTCCAAAATATCGTTAGGAAATTTATCCTTGAGTGAGATATAAAGATGGTTTGGTTCTTTGCCGGCAAACCCGAGGAGGTATCGCTTGATAATTTTTTCATCAATCCCGCGATTATTCAAATAAGACAGAGCATTGGCACCATTTGAGGAGGCGAATAATAAGTGTTGATAATATTCAGCGGCTTTTGAGCATGCCTTAATCATTTGTTCTCTTACGTCTTTATTTTTAACGCCAGAAAATGTATTTGGCAATTCAAGTCCAAACTCGCTTGCAAGGTCTTTGATAAGTTCTTTAAAGGTAGTTCCGCGAGTTTTAAGCAGGTAAGTTAAAGCGTCTCCGCCCTCGCCACAGCCAAAACATTTATAAATCCCTTTCGCAGGATTGACTGAAAATGACGGCGTTTTTTCTTTATGAAACGGGCATAATCCCCAATAACTTCCACCATTTTTCTTTAAGATAACGTCTTTTGAGACGACATCTAAAACATCCAGCTTATCCTTGATTTGGGAAACAACATCCTCAAACGTTACATTACTCATCCAAAATTACCCCTATTTTAATATTGTATCATCAAAAAAAGTTTTTCTGTAGAGGCTGCGGAAAAAATTTACCTGTTTTTGAGTAACACCAGAATCTTAATATACTGCGAATACACTGATAACAAGCGTTTTCACCTCGCCCCTTCAGGCTGTGTAAAAACTAATTTTCAAAAAGCTTACCGAGCTTTTCACCTCTCCTTTGCGGAGAGGTCGACTTTCTTCGTGAGCGGAAGCCCGCGAACGCTAGACAAAGGGAACCGCCGAAGAATGAGGCGAGTGACCCTGTCCTACGTAAGGGAAAGTCGGGTGAGGGTTAATTGCAATCAGAGTAAGCTTTTT
>CAISJE010000182.1 GCA_903885635.1 uncultured bacterium | reverse complement strand
AGTTAAATAGGTTTCCTCTAAAGTGTGTGTTTTTCTGTAATCTATTACCTTTTTTCTCAAGTCCAAAGAATATGCCATAATTTCACCTCCGCTATTATTATACCATATTTCATTGTTGTTGTCAACTTAAATTACTATACAATCACCGCAGAAATCAAAAAAGGTAAATATGTTTATTATCACTGCACAGGACTACAATTTGCCGTTCGCTTACTTCGTTAATTTTGACTCTTGTCAAGAAATATACCCCCTAGCACAGGCAATTCGAACTTGGGCGATCAAAAAATGTGCTTAAAATTATTCACAAAAATGACATATGATATTATAGTTATAGAAATATCAACATGAATTGATATTGTTTTCGATTAAAACAATCTAAAGTTCAACTATGTATAAAAACTCGGGCAATTAAAGCTATAGTTGTTGTTAATCGTCTTTCCAGCCTTTACGCCCATCACAGAAGTCGCAACCATCATAGAAGCTACACTCTAAGGTTCCACCTAATTGTCCTTCTGAGCACCACTCGCAGTATTCTACTTTTTTGCTATAAGAGATACATTCTGAGCAAATGTAGTAATCATTGTGTCTTATTACAGACTCTCTGCTTCCACAATAGGGGCAATTGATTGGATGTCTATCATCATAATTATCAAAGTCCGTTGGGTCAGTATCTAATATTTTAATAAGCTCAGCTTTATCAATTTCTTCTTCGCAATATTCACATGAAAAAGTATTATCAGTAATATCATAGTCATTAATTTCAATTAACTCTTCACAGCAGGGACAAGGTATTTTAATAACGGGCTCATTGCGTTCGCATACTTTACATTTATATTCAAACAATTCATCTGTTAATTGCTTTTCCTTACTTGCAGGATAACCGCAGCTGGTGCAATGCTTAAAAACTGTCCCAAGTACCTTTTCTTTTTCGATTTCATCTTTGACTTCTTCAAACTTTTCTTTTAAATATGCCTGACGTTTTTGATCTCTCATTAAAGCATCTAGGTTCAAAATTTGTTTTTCATATGTTCCAAATATCATTTTCCATTTCCCAAATAGTTCTTTCAAAAACTCCCAAGCATTATGCTGCTCTAATGCAATTTCTTGTCTTATTCCTTTAGGAGCTTGTGGGATATTTGCCTCATGAAAAAAGTGCATGATTTTATTTCTGTGGTCTGATAAATTATCAAAGCATCTTTTTATGTTGCTGGAAATATTATCATTAGTTACACTATTTATTTTAGGTATGAGTTTCTTAAAGTTTGTCGATTTAAAATCTCCAGCCTTGAAGCTTTTTAAATCAGGTTCACTTTGAACAATCAATGACCAATGCTCGTGCATTAACCTAGCTTTTAAGATTAACTCTATCCCCGAGCAAAAATTTATCACAGAGTATTTGGGTTGCGTTTCAAATTGTTTTATTCCTGTTTCTAGGAAATCGAAGGCATTTTCAAGAACTCTATTTAGATATTCATTTTCTTTTGACGGTTCTTCCGCATCAACTTTTACAATATTTTCTAACATTCTATTCTCCATTACTTTTTAAAGAAACATTTTGATTACAGAAATAACATTAAAAAGTTAGTTCAATCTTATTACAATATAGTAATTTAAGTTGACAACAACAATGAAATATGGTATAATAATAGCGGAGGTGAAATTATGGCATATTCTTTGGACTTGAGAAAAAAGGTAATAGATTACAGAAAAACGCACACTTTAGAGGAAGCCTATTTAACTTTTAATATAAGCAAATCAACAATATTGGACTGGGAAACCCTGCAGAAGGAAACCGGCACCCTGAAAAAACGCCCCCTACATAGAACCTT
>CAISJE010000181.1 GCA_903885635.1 uncultured bacterium | reverse complement strand
ATAGATGACAAATTTGTTAAGGTTTGTGCAGGACTTTGGAATTTTCATTTAGATTTTGCATAAAGAGAACAAACCTTGATGAAAAATCGTCTTTTTAGTTTTTGGCATTATTTTATTTCGCAATATGTCTAATATAAAAAAATATTTTTTGCCGACGATAAGTTTTGCTATTGTTTTGGCGTTTTTGTCGTCAATTTTAATCCTGTTGTTTATCCCTTTACTTTGCAATCTCGGGTTTGACCCGATTTTAATTCCCGCAATTAAAAAATATATGTTTATTTGTGCTTTTTCGACTTTCGGTGCGTACTTACAGATGGCTTTAAAAGAGTACTTACAGGCATTTGAAATTGTTCTTTTCCCGAATTTTTTAAATATTATCGGTGTATTTGTTCATTTATTTTTGGATTTTGTATTTGTTTTCGGTTGGTTTGGATTGCCTGCAATGGGAGCTGTAGGATTAGCGATTGCAACCCTTTTATCCAGAACATTATTTGGATTAATACTTCTTTTTTACTGTTTAAAATTAATTCGGATTAGAAAATATAAGGATTTAGAATATTTTGTAAAGCTTTTAAAGCTGGGGTTCCCAATTGCTACTGCTATTTTGTTGGAGGTTTTGGCTTTTAATCTAATTACCATCTTCATCGGCAGAGTTTCGGGCGTATATGCGGCGAGCCAAAATATTTTAATAACACTCTCAACAGCAACATTCATGATACCGATGGCTATTTCTAATGCGATTGCAGTAAAAGTCGGTTTCGCAAATGGTGCGTGTAATTATAAGGATGTAAAAAGATATTCCATTGCAGGAGTCGGGGTTTCTGTAGGATTTATGGCAATATGTGCGGGGGGATTTATATTTTTCCCAAGATTTTTTGTAAATATTTTCACACAAGATCCTACACTGGTAAAAATTTGTGTCCCAATTCTACTACTGATGGGGTTATTCCAAATTTTTGACGGGCTTCAGGTTTCTCTGGGTGGAGTTTTTAAAGGGCTTAAAGCAACAAACATAGTAATGTTTGGTAATTTAGTCGCTTACTGGTTAGTCGGTCTTCCGTTGGGATTTATCCTTGCGTTTAAATATAATATGTATTTGTACGGGTTTTGGATAGGTCTGACCGTTTCCATTTTTTCTTTGAGTATAATGTTATTGCTGATATTGTTAAAAAAACTCAGGAAAATAAAAAGAGCCGATTAGAATAATCGACTCTTTCATAAGGATAAATGTATATTTTTTTATTCGTGGCATCCAAAAGCAATTGTAACTTCTTCTTTTGGATTAATTGCTGAGATTTTGCTGCCGCTAGGGTCAACAAGATAAGCAACTTCGTCGCCTGTTGTTTGGAATAAGCCTGTAGCACCGCTTAAAGCAGTTCTAGCAAAGTCAACAGGAGCTATGATGGCTGATTTTGCAGCATCTTGTAAGCTTCTTCCCGCAGCACGGAATTGACCTTGGAATACTTCGCTTGAAGCAATACCAACACCACCGGAGACATCTTCAAATGCATTACCCGCGTTTGAAATCATACCGCCGATTGTTCTGCTTGTTGTACCAACCAATCCACCAAGTAAAGTGAACGGCATTGCAACCAATCTGGCAACGGCATTTTGTTTTTTATCGCAATTAATTTTAGCTGATAAGATTTGTCTTGGTAGGTCCATTTTGCAGTTGTCACAGTCTTGGATATTTGTGAACGCTACTTTCAATGCACCTTTTTCGCATCCTGAAGGTCTTATAACTTCAACAATTTTACCGTTAACTCTTGAACCACAAGGGTAACATTTTCCGTTGATAGTTAATTCTTCGGTAGTTGTTGCAGCAAATTGTTGTCCGACATGGGAAGATTTAGCGTTGATTTCGTCTAAGAATTTTACTTTCAAAGTCGGAATATTTACTATTTCTTCATTTTCCATGAAGGCTGCTTTCGGACAGCATGGGTCTGCCGGTTTAGGACAATCACATGCAGTCGCAGGGTTTGTATCATAACCCATTGCTACGCGCGTATTTTGAAGCATATCGGCAATCTCTGCTCTTGAAGCTTCCTCGCAAGGTTTTATTGTGTTACAATTCGGACTGGTTTTTAAAGCACCTGATTGAAGTGCCTTTGCAACAGGGATTTCTGCCCAAGTAGGAACTGCATTCCCATCACAGTACTGACTTAGGATTTCTTTTGCCTTGCAAGAATCTATGTCGCAGTTGATGCCATGAGACATTGCGGTTAGAGCTTCTACACGAGATACCGGCTGTTTAGGTTTAAATTTATTCCCCGGATATCCGCACATAATACCCTCTTCAACCGCTTTTGCGATTAAAGGATTAGCCCAATGGCTTCTAGGCACATCTTTAAATATGCTCTTAGAAGATAATCCTGAGCAATTTAAATTGTAACCTTTAACCATCATTGTTGCAAACTCCGCACGCGATATATCCCTGCTCGGTCTAAAGAATCTATCAGGATAACCTACAACAATATCATTAATTGCAAGTTTGTCTATCGGACAAGCAGCCCAACAACTGTCAGGAACATCAGGGAAAGCCTGAGCTAGTGGCGTAGCCGCACCTGTGGCACATGACGGACAAGATACAGTCGCAGGAGCATTAAAAGGAATGAATGATCTTTCTATCGCTCTTAATGAATTTGGAGTTTGGATTGTGGTAGCACAACCCGCATCGCATCCGCATGGCGCAGCCGCACCAGTCATAGACCCGCAAGGTGCATTAATTACTGGAAGACAGCAAGGGTCGCAAGGTGCCGCAAATCCAGTATTGCTTCCACATCCGCAAGAATTGCATTTTGGAGCACAGCCTCTGGCAACAGGAACGCCACCGATTGCACATCCGCAAGGTGTTGGATTACATCCGCAACCAACGCCCAACGGTGCAGCTGCACCTGTGCTATAGCCATAACCCCCATAACCCATTGCTACAGGCATACCAACTCGGGATGCAGCCAAGCTATCACAACAATCAAGCATCCAAGCAGTTTCTGTTGAGTAAATCGCATTCGTCTGTTCCCCAACGTAATTATTGTCACCATAAACAGCGTTTGGATAAGCATAAACTTGCTTCATATCCAAATCTGCGCAACTGGTATCAGGACAAGTTGCACATGCCGGAACTTGCGGTGCGCAAGGAACCGGACAACCACATGCCGGTGCAGATGCACAACCACATGCCGGTTGAGTATTACATCCGCATGGGGTCTTCGCTTGACATCCGCAAGTCGAACTGTTTTGCCCGCAAATCGGGCAGGCTGTAACTGCAGGTGTACTCACCATTTGTCCACTGTTACAACCGGAAATCGGGCAGGCTGCCATTGCGTTATTGAATGAACACGTTGCTATTCCAACGGCAATTGCAGCTGCCACAGTAAGTTTTTTAATCGTCATTTTTACCTCCTTGTGTTTACTCGAGGCCCATACCAAAACAAACCTCCTAAAGTTTTAAAAAACCAAACTTGTACAGTAATTATGCTATCTAATAACAATAGGAAACATTGCCAAAAAAGGTTATCTACCTAGGCTATTTGTTTAAGAGTAAACGGAAGTTTATAAGTTTATAAGTTGAATAGTTGAACAGTTTTGCTGTTCTTGCTTACTTTCAACCCTTCAACTATTCGACTATTCAACTTATAAACTTATAAACTACGTTAGAATTTCTTCGTAATTAACCCAAACACATCGTTAAAAATGACAAAGAACATAAGTAAAATTAAGAATAGAAATCCTGCATTACCTATTTTTTCAATAATAGCTTCATTAATAGGCTTGCCGCGAAGCTTTTCAATAAGTAAAAACATAATATGGCCGCCATCAAGTGCAGGAATCGGCAAGAAATTGACAATAGCCAAATCCATTGAAATAATGGCAATTAGCAACAACCCCGAAAAAATTCCGTTATTATCAATAATGTCGCCACCAACTTTAGTTATGGCAATAATTCCGTGTAAATCCTTAAGTGGAATTTGTCCCGTAAAAATCTGATATAGACCATATACCATCATATAAGTATTATCATAAAGATATTTTGTACCGGTAGTTAAAATAGATTTAGGAGTTTTGGTTGGGATTAGCATTTCTTTTGCTTCAAGCTTAATTCCTATTAGCCCTTTTTTATTAGTTAGAATAGGTAATAAATTGATAATTTTACCATTTCTTTCTACTTGGATATTGACGGGTCTGGAATTGTCAGAAAGAGCATAAGCGATATCATTTAATGTGTATTTACCATCCGAAACATAAACAGATTTACCCTTTAGCTTATCACGAAGTTTTTCTTGAGATTTTGTCAAAGATGCCCATGAGTTTTTATATTTTTTCATCCCCTTTAAGACTTTGTCTTCAATTTTGACAGGTTCTTCCAATTTCTGTTGTGGCAATTGCACAGCAACGTCTTTTGGTACAACTTCATCTTTTAAAAGTGCAGGATTAAAATTTTTCAATTCAATAAAATTATTAAGCGCGGCACTTTCATCAATTTTTCCGTCATCTGTTTTACTCAATTGAATAAAATTTAATAAAGAAAATGTATTATCAATCTTTGAACCGTTTATTTTAACGATTTTATCTCTTTTCTGAATCCCGCTTTGCCAAATGTTTTCAGTTTTAGGCGCAATAATATCATTTACATAAATATCATACTTCCCCGAGGGCATACTTCCCCATAAAAATGCAGTTAAGAAAACAAACGCAAATGCACAAACAATGTTTGCAAATACACCAGCCGATACCACAATAGCCCTTTGATAAACGGGTCTGTTTGAAAATCTTTCGGGAGAATCTTTTTCCAACTCACAATCTTTTTCGTCATCAGGGAAAGCAACATAGCCGCCTAATAAAAATGCGTGGATTAAAATTTTCGTATCACCCCATTGAGTTTCGTACAAAGTAGGTCCGATAGGTAGTCCAAATCCGAATTTTTCGACTTTTATTTTAAAAAATCTTGCCGCCAAAAAATGCCCTGCCTCATGGACCAAAACTAAAACACTTAATAGTAATAACATTATAATAATTGACATTTTTTCTCCTTTTGTAAGTAAGTACCACGACTTGGATTTTGATACCCTCCCCCCTTGAGGGGGCAGGGATGAATTTCAAAACGAGGTACGAGTTTTAGAAATTCAGGGTGGGGGGTGAAAAAGCTTACGTTAATCGCAATTAACCCTCACCCGACTTTCTAACACTCGCCGTTCCTGCTCGTATTGAAAGTCGACCTCTCCGCAAGGGAGAGGTATAAACGCTTGTTATTGTTGCGTTTACAATGTATTAAGATTCTGGCGATTATTTTCTCCTTTATTCCTCGTAATAGTATTTTACCATACAAATATCCATTGTATAATAAATCGTATGAAAAAGTTTTTAACCAACCTTTTAGACTGGATATACAAAAAGAAGTGTTATTTTTGCGGCAGTTCAAAAGAATGTGTAAAAATGTGCTCAAACTGTTATGACGAAATGGATTATCTGCAAATTGGTAAAGATAGAGAAATTTTAGGGGCGAATGTCTATTGCGCAGGAGTTTACAGCCAAAATCTGCAAAAACTTATCAGAGGACTAAAATACCACAACCAAAAAGATTTAGCCTATTTTCAGGCAAAGTTCATGTATGAATACTGGCAAAAAATCTTAACTAAAAAAGATTTTTATCAGGTTGTGCCTATTCCGCTCTTTAAAGCAAGAGAAAAAAGCCGAAAATACAACCACATGACACTAGTTTGCGAAGAATTTTGTAAATTAACAGGATATGAGATGAATTTAGGATTGGTAGAGCGAATAAAAGACACAAAGCCTCAATATAAATTAAACAAATCCCAAAGAATGGACAATCTCGAAAACGCTTTTAAAATAAATAAACATAAGCTTTTGAACGGCAAAATTCTTCTGCTTGATGATATTTGTACCACCGGTGCAACTTTTGAAAATATAATTATAGAACTCACAAAAAACGGGTTAAGTGAAATTACTTGTTTCGCAACAACAACAACTTTTTCTGATGGGGAGGCACGTTTATGATATTAGCGGAATTTGCAAAATTCTTGCAAAATAACGAACAAGAAATAATCAAAAAAAAATCCTGCACGAGCCTGCTTGGAGCATGGATTAAATCAGTGCTTGAGAGAAAGCCGAAATCTAATATCGAAAAGATTATTAATAAAGAAATAACCCTTGCTAAAAATAAGGCGGGAGATTACTTACTCGTGGCAAAATCTGAAAGCGGAAGAACTTTGACGAACGCTCTTTATAATTTTGCCTTGAGTTATGAACAAAACGTTCTCAAAAAATGGCTTGAAGACAAGAAACCGAGCGATTTTCAAATTGAGGATGCGGAAAATTTCAAAAAATGACAGAGTTTTGAAATTTTTCAAGTCCGACCTTGGAAGTGCTGGCACCCATAGCAGCTGCGGGATAGCCGGTGGTATGGGTGCGAGCCGGACAAGGGAGATTGCGAGAAAAATTCCTAATTTTTCCGCAAGCTCAGCGAGTAACTTAGCCCAAACCCGCACTCATCGCCATAATATCTCTGTCCATGTAATTCTGGGAGGCAAAAGGATTAGAAGAGTTATTATAAGCTAAATTATTGTTACTTGCTGGCGCAATTGCATTTTGAGTTGTTGCTGTTTGTGCTTGAGCCGCAGGGTTCAAATCCTGTTGAGGGTTACCTTGAGCCAGTTTTTCTTTTTCTTCTTCTTGCTGTTCTGTAAAGGATTTGCCGAAGCATTTATCGGCAACCTCTCCGGCAGCCCAACCACCTACTGCACTGAAAGCAAGACCTATTAAAGCACCTACGCAGGTTCCTACCACAGGGAATAACATTGTTCCGATTGTTGCACCAAGTGCGGCACCGCCTGCGTATGCACCAAGCTTGAGCCCTGTTTTGCCCGTTTCTAGCAATCCCGTACCAACTCCGCCTTTAGGACTCGTGAAAGCATTCCATAGATTAGGGGCTTCCATTGCTAATTGAACAACGGTACCTATTAATGGCATTCTTTTGCTGAAACCTTTAAAAAGCCCTTTTGCTCCTCCAAGTAGTTCGCTTGTATCAGCATTTTTAGCTGCATCTTTAGCTATGGTTATTTCTTTTCCCCAACTTTTCATCATACCTTTTGCGTATTTTCCGAATGAATCATCTGCTTTAATGCCAGCGTTCTTCATAGATAATTTTTGAGATTTAATGTAGACTTTTTTAGTTTTAGTCCAAATACTACTACCAGTCTTAGCTTTTACTGATTTTGACATAATTCTAGCAAAATCAGTAGTCCAGTCACCGAAAGTGAACATCGTATAATTTCTAGCATATGTTCCTATTGTTGTACCAACTGTCATATTTTTCTACCCCAAAATTTAAATAACCATAACCTTACTCTTATATAAAGAAATATTGGGAAGAAAAATTGATACTAAAAGCCGAATTATTAACTTTTGTTAACAATTCGGCTTCCAAAAGTAACTACTCTGTAGGGGTAAATGCTCTGCTCTAAAGAGCTTTAAGCATCAAACATTTTAAATGAACTCTCAATATTTTTCTTCAGCATGCTTTTAACAGATTCCATTTCTGTAGTTATCGCGGTACGTTCACTGTCTAAATTTTGCGTCACCAAATCCAAGCCAACTTCTTTTGTGCTCAACGTATCCTTTGCTGCACTATAATCAGCTTCAGCCTTCGAAATTGCCTCTTGATCCCGTTCGCTACGCAAAGGGCTACCGGAGTCATTTGTTGAAAGATTCTGCCAAGTACCATCGGTAGCTCTTTGTTTGATAGCTATGTTACCGTATAATATTTCATTTTGAAGATATTTCTTATCATCGGCATTTTCCTTTGCCTGCCAACCGTAAGAATATAAGGCATTATATAAATTAATGTAGAAACTTGCCTCATAGGCATCATTAACTTTATTTCTATTTATATCCGAATCGCCGGCTTGTAGTTCACTATGATAACTCATGTTATCGGTTTGTTGACCTGTCCCGCCTTGAGGACCTCTTATTGTTGTAGATGGGCCGACAGTACTGCTGTTGACCCCACCATAATGCTGAGCACAATACTGATCAAAGTAGCTCATAAAAGTATCTGCCAGTTGGCTGTTGTCAACTGTTACCGTAGTTGTACTACTTGTATCTATAATTCCTAGTCCAAACCAGCCACCGTCAGTTACCGTTTTGGATGCTATTCTGTTTGTGTTATCAGCATCTCCATTTGCAAAGCTTATAGCTGTACCTAATTGGACTCCATCTTTACTATCCGCATCATTTACATTATAAACAAACTTATTAAATGTTGCTTGATATGCATAATCTAAAGCTTTTTTTATTTCATCTGAGTAATCAGCTCCAAGATAACTTAAAAGATAATTGTTTAATGAGGAACCTATGGCAGCTGCATAATTGTCTTTAAGCAATAGGTCAAAGTTGTGGAGAACAAGATTCGGATCTACCGAGCTGCTAGAACCTCCAAAAACACTACTGTCAGAATCTTCACCTAATGTCGTAATCCCCGGATAATCACCTAAGCCAATAGAATTAGCAATAATATCAGTGTCCGAGTAATTGGTTTCAAAAATAGAAGTGCCTGTGGTAGAATTACTTTGTTGGATATAATAATCGGCATAGTCTGAATTACAACCCACTAATTGCATTACAAAAGCTTTTTCTCCTGTATAGGTTACACCACCGGAAATATAACTCATATTGGCAATATCCCCCGGATTACCTGATTGGGCTAGACCTAACTCCCCAATATAATTAGAATCCAAGATAACTTTACCCGTAGATGCATTAGTTAATATATATTGCCCCGCATCGGCAACAGTATTTGGTCTCATCAGTAAATCATAAGTTAAGGCTATATTCCCTTGATCAGTAGACCAAGTTAAACTTGTCGCATTTAAAGCCTTTCTGTATTCTGCAGAAAGTTCTGCGGTTTTACGAGATAGAGAAAGCTTTTGATTAGCAACACTCATTAACTGGCTTTCAACATCATCTTGACGTGCCGTTAATAACAAAAGTCTAGCTTGTGACGCTGCCATTCCCATTTTTTAGTACCCTTTCCTTAAGTTTTAAAAAAATTCTCGACCTTTTAATCCCAAATTTATTTCCCTTATTATCGTTATCGTCAGATTTAGGCTAAAACTTTAAATTTTAACAATAAATATGTTACAAAATTTAATATCTAATTTTACAATATGAGAAATTTAAAACTTTTTAAAGTAATATATTAAGTGTGAGCGTGTTACTAAAATATTGGAAGTAGAATGTTGCAAAATAGTTTTGAACTGAGTAATTATGATTTTTACTCAAAAAGACATGAAATGGAATTAATAACTGCGATTGTTGAATCTTTAAAGCAAATCAGGGAAGAAGATAAACAGGAGAAACAGCCTTTATTTATAAAGGCAAGCGATAGTTTTATTATGAACATTGCAAGAAAAGTCGTACAAGAGAAGAAAAAAAGTCTACTCATAGGGATTGCTGGAGAATCCGCTTCAGGAAAAACTACTTTTGTTGACAATACTGTTAAGGCTTGCGTCAAAGATCATATTGAGGGCATTTACACCGTAATTCGTTGCGACGATTATTTTAAAGATACTTCAAAAGAGTTGCAAGAAGCAGGGAATTACGAACAACTTTTCAAAACAGGATTTAGTTTTGACACCCCAAAGGTTGTTAATTTAGAATTGATGAAAGAACATCTTCTTGACTTAAAACGTGGAAAAGCAATTGTTTCACCTCAATATGATTTTGTAACTTGTGTTTCTTCGCCTGAAGGTGAGGTAAAAAAACCTGCCAGAGTGATTTTAAACGAAGGCTTGTATGTGCTTAACAATGATTTAAGAGACATCATGGATGTTAAAGTTTATGTGTTTACCCCTTTAGATATATTAAAAGACAGATGGTACAGACGCGCTTCTTCTCGCGGAAAAGTCGGTTTAGCTGCTGATTTGCAGTTTATGGATGTGAACAATACTGCGCAGGAACACATTCGTCCAGCGATGAAGATATCTGATATTATTATCAACGGACTTGTAGAGATTGATTATATAGAAGTTATTACAAATAAAATTTTTAGCGCAATCGAAACTCTTTAATTTTTTCAGATTCAAGGATATTAAAGATACTGTCGGCTATTTTTTCTTCCAAATTTATAGAGAAGTAATTATTAATTTCTCTGATAAAATAACAAGGGCTTGTAACGTTAATTTCAATTATTTTTTCATCAATTACGTCCAATCCGGCCATAAATATCCCCATTGAATTGAGTTGTTTGGCAACTTTTTTAAACTTAATTCTTTCACTGTCCGTCAATAGGGCTTTTTTAATAAATTCATCGCTATGATTATTAAACTTAAAATCATCTTTGCTTGGAAGTTTTGTGACACATTCTTCCAAAACCTCATCACCTAAAATAAGAATTCTTTTATCCCCAAATTGAGCGTTTGAAATGTATTTTTGCACCATAATCAAGGTTGATTGATTATTTGTCATTGAATTTATTATGCTACGAATATTTTTATCGCCGATTTTTAAATACATAACACCTGAACCAAAACACAAATTAAGCGGTTTTAGGACAATTTCTTCATTTTTTTCTAAAAACTTTTCTATTTCCACTTGATTCGAGGTGACAATATTCTCAGGCATGAGGTTATTAAACAAATTTGCATGTAATTTTTCGTTAAAATCTCTTATGGACTTTGTATCGTTTAGAATCAGGGTTTTGTCTCTGTCTACAAAATCAAATACATAAGTCGCATTTATATAATCCAAATCCACAGGCGGGTCAGGTCTGAAGATAACCAATCTGAAATCTTCGATTTCTATGGTTTCAAAATGATTTTTCAGATAAATATTTTCATCCTTAAGGTAGGCTTTGAAGCACCTGCAATATGCTTTTGCCCCGCTGATACCTAATTTATCGATTGTGGTTACCCAAATATCGCAATCGCGTTGTAGAAATTCTTTAATTAACCAAAAATTAGTTACAAGTTTATTAAATTCAAAATATTTGAGTTCGAGTTTGTCAATAACAAACAAAATTTTATGATTCATAAGACCTCTTTTACAAGCCCTATTATAATACCAATATTTTTTATTAACAATGTACTTTGGGATTATTTTTGATATAATACTTGAGTAAGAAAACGGAGTTAGAATTAATGAAAAAAAACATAAACGCAATAATCTTGGCTGCAGGAAAAGGTACAAGAATGAAATCAGAATCGCCAAAAGTTTTGCACAAAATTTTTGATAAAACTCTTTTAGGATATGTTCTTGACGCTGTAAATAAAACCAATTTGGTAGAAAAATCCTACGTAATTGTCGGTCATCAGGCAGAAAACGTTGAAAACTTCGTTAAAAAAAACTATGATAACGCTTCAACCGTTTTACAAATGCCACAACTTGGAACAGGGCATGCCGTAAGCATGGTTTGTTCTCAACTTGAAGATTTTGTCGGCGAAGTCATTATTCTGTGCGGCGATACACCACTAATTCAAGAAGAAACTTTAACGAAATTTATTGAATATCATAGAGCCCAAAACTCTGATTTAACTGTTATGAGCGCGATTTTTGAAGATCCGACGAATTATGGACGGATAATTCGTAAATATAACGAGATTGCTTCGGGAAATGATGAATGTAAGTCGCCAGAATCCTTGTCTCGCAATGACGTAGATTCCATTGTTGAAGAAAAAGACGCAAGTCCTGAACAAAAGAAAATAAAAGAAGTTAATGCGGGGATTTATTGCCTGAATTGGCAGAAGATTAAACCTGCATTCTTGCAACTAACCAGCAATAACGCCCAAGGCGAATACTATTTAACCGATATAATTTCTTGGGGAGGCAAGCTGGGGTTGAATATTAACGCCTACACCCTTGAAAACAATGAAGAAATATTCGGGATAAATTCAAAATTACATTTGGCACAGGCGACAAAAATGTTAAACCAAAGAATAATTAACAGACATTTAGAAAACGGGGTTACAATTGTTGACACTGATTCGACATGGATTAGCATTGATACTGAAATCGGCGCAGATACGGTGATTTATCCGAGCGTTTACATAACAGGCAAAAATACAATCGGCAAAAATTGTAAAATCGGACCTTTTGCACACATTCGAGGCGGGGTTGAGCTTGGAGATAACGTTAAAATAGGAAATTTTGTAGAAGTTAAACAATCAAAAATCGCCTCAGATACAAACGCATGCCATTTAACATATATCGGAGACAGTGAAATAGGAAACGGAGTCAATATCGGCGCAGGAACGATTACGGCTAATTACAACCACTTTACAAAGGTTAAAAGTAAAACAGTAATTAAGGACGGCGCGAGTATCGGTTCAAATTCGGTTCTTGTGGCTCCAGTTGAAATCGGTGAGCGCGCAAATGTAGGCGCAGGAACGGTTATAACAAAAGATATAGTTGATAAAGCTCTCGCTGTCGCTCGCGCTCCAATGAAAATTGTGGAAAATTATACAAAATAAGTTTTAAATTAACAAAAAAAATAGTTGACGAAAAAGCATGTTCTTGATACGCTAGTTTTACAGGCTGAAATTTTTTATGAAATAGTAGGTTGGGTTTTCTAGCCCAATAATAAAAATTAAAAAACAATCCGCGCTTGTAGCTCAGTTGCCCAGTAAGCCATAGCTTACGTCAGTTAAATTAAGGCTCTGCCAACTGAGAAATAAGACAGAAAATAAATATTCACGCGCTTGTAGCTCAGTTGGTAGAGCACTCCCCTTTTAAGGGATAGGTCTTGGGTCCGAATCCCAACAAGCGCACCATTTAAAAAAAAAGAACCTCTTGTGGGTTCTTTTTTTATGCAACCAATCTTTCGAAAGGGATTCGGATTTAATCTAACATGTTCCGAGCTATGGCTCAGAACGTCCCAACAAGCGCACCATTTAAAAAAAAAGAACCTCTTGCGGGTTCTTTTTTTATGCAACCAATCTTTCGAAAGGGATTCGGATTTAATCTGACATGTTCCGAGCTATGGCTCAGAACGTCCCAACAAGCGCACCATTTTAAAAAAGAAGAACCTCTTGCGGGTTCTTTTTTATGCAATCAATTATAATCCAATATTTTTCAGGGTTGCATTATATAAGTAAAAATCGACAAGTTATTTACTATCGCATTTGTTTTTGATATAATTCCAAGAACCTCCATCATCAAGACAAGAATCTATTTTTATAAATCTCACAAGACTCACGGATACAAGGTAAATGAGTATAATTATCAAGATAAAAATGAATAAATTTTTATTGTTTTTTTTCATATCTTTTATTATAGCATCTTATTAATATTTTTCAGGTAAACCTTTAGGGCGTAAAATTTCTATAAGATCACCACAATAATCTTCGGGATTTTGTCTACCTTGATTGCGACCATATTTATTTGCCTTTTGATCTTCTGCTGAATTTTTAGCACTTTCAATTTCAGTTTTTCCTTTAGTGTAAATATCGAAAAAATGATCACTCTTTTCTCTCAAATCACTAATGCCTTTTGCTACTTCTTCACCCTTTTCACCAAGTTGAGCTCCAGTGCAATTTGCGTTTGCATGAAAATATTTATCAGCCCCTTTTGTATTTGCAAATCGCATATCGAAATAATTTTGAATAAAGGCTCCAATAGTTCCAAAAATTTGATAAAGTTCATCTATATAATTTTCGATAGAATTTTTTGCAGGGCCAATATAATCTTCTACTAAAGAGCTTTTAAATTCATCGATGGTAGATTTAATTCCATCTTGCAAACTTTCTGCATTACTTATTAAATCATCTATTTCAGGATCTAATTCTTCAGTACAATTACAAGGTTCATCATCTTCATTTGGTTCTTCATCATAAAATTCTTCAATTTTGCATTTACAATTCGGATGAAGAGGAATAGGAGCATCATCTGGACTTTCATAATCTGTACCATCAAGAGCTTGGCAATCATTGCAAGCCCCGTCTTCTGCTATCCAAACATATCTTGTATTACTTATATAGCCTTTTAAAACAATTCCTTCTTCAGTTGCGTTAAAATTACTTATTAAATTATTTGCCCTTGTACTTTCAGTCTTCGCTTCATCTTTCAATCCTGCTTTTGAAAGCTGATTATATCTATATAAAGAATGCCCTATTTCGTTTAATTTTCCATATGTTGCCATTGAAGTATTAGTTACATTTTTATTTAGTATTGATTTTTTTATTGCAGCAATCTGTGCTTGTAGTTTTTTGGACATAATTTCTCCCAAGTTGTTATTTTATAATGATAACAATTTTTTAGAAGTTTCAACAGTCCGTATTTTTACTGAATTTAAGAAATTGCTTTACCTAAATTGTACAAACTCCATCTCAAAGACATTTTTATCTTGTTGTTTGTGGTTAATTATACTGTGGCTCAGAACGTCCCAACAAGCGCACCATTTAAAAAAAGAGGAGCCTTTATGTTGTTTTTAGTGGTTAATTACACCGACAGCTGCTGTTAATTGCAAAATCAATTTTAAAAAAATACCAAAAATTCTTAATATCCTTGCTTTTTAATATTTTAGCAGGATAATTTTATTGAAAGAAGCTAAACAGATGATGATAATTTTCTTTACTTCAATAATCTTATTTGTTTTTTCAGGTTTAGCCCAAATACTCTTTAAGGAAAAATATAAAGCAATAATATTTACTTTATTTTCAGGACTTGCAACTGTTTTGGGGCTAATCCCGACAACTATTGCCTTATTTCAGAACAAGACTTTTTTCAACACTGTAAATTTTAACGGCTTAATCGGAAATGTTGATTTTGTACTCGACCCATTATCAGCATTCTTTGTGTTAGTAATTTTAGTCATAAGCTTTTTAGCCATCATTTATTCAAGAAAATACCTTGAACCCTATAATAAAAAGCTATCCGCACATTATTTTTTCTTAGGGCTTTTTATCCCTGCGATGATTTTGGTTGTAACTGTTCAGAATATTTTGTTTTTTCTAATATGTTGGGAAATAATGAGCTTGTCTTCATTCTTCCTTCTCCTATTTGATAGTGAGAAAAAAGAAGTGAGACAAACCGCCATCAATTACTTGATTACAATGCAAATCGGGGTTCTATTTCTTTTTATAGGTTTTATTTTGCTGAACTTAAATACTGGAAGTTTGGATTTTGCGAGTTTTCAAGGTCATATTTCAAATACAATTTTCATTTTCCTACTTGCAGGTTTTGGTATCAAGGCGGGATTTGTACCTTTTCACACTTGGCTTCCTAAAGCACACCCCATTGCACCTTCTCATATCTCGGCAGTTATGAGCGGAGTGATGATTAAAACAGGGATTTATGGGATTTTAAGAATGTTAACATTTATTGAATCGCCGTCTTTGCTGCTTTCATATTTGGTTTTATTTATAGGTGTGGCGTCTGCGTTTTTTGGGATTTTATACGCTATAACTCAGCGTGATTATAAAAGGATGCTTGCTTATTCTTCTATCGAAAATATAGGATTGATAACTATTTCTCTTGGGTTTGCGATGCTTGGATCAAGCTATCACAACCATCTTATGGCTGGTTTGGGATTTCTTGGAGTGTTTGCTCATATTCTAAATCATTCAATATTTAAGCCTTTATTGTTTCTTAGTGCCGGTTCTGTTCTTTCAAAAACGCATACAGCTGATAGCGAACATTTAGGCGGATTAATTAAAACAATGCCCTATACAGCCTCATTGTTTTTAATCGGCTCGCTTGCCATAAGTGCTTTACCTCCTTTTAATGGATTTATTAGCGAATTTTTTATATATTTGGCGATGCTAAACGGCATATCGACTGATAACCATTTTTTATTCCCTATTTTAATAATATCTATAGGCGTTTTGGCATTTGTCGGGGCAATGGTTTTAATTGCCTTTACAAATATGTTTAGCTCAATATTTCTTGGCAAATCTCGAAGTGAAAAAGCACTAAAAACAGAACAAGGCAGCCCAATATCTGACAGTGCCTTGGGAATGTTGATTCCCATAGGCATTTTAGCTGTATTTTCTCTGCTGATAGGCTTATTTCCTCAATACTTTATGCAAATAGTGATTAATTCTGTCAATACTTTTTTAACTACACCGCTAAATTTCCCAACTCAAATATTATCAAATATTTCAATGTTTAATTTGGCTTTATTAATAACGATTGGGGTGATTTTATTGGTTAGAAAATTGTTATTAAAAAACAAAACTGTAACTATCCATAAAACTTGGGCTTGCGGATATGACAAACCTAATTCAAAAATGCAATATTCAAATTATTCTTTCTCAAGACCATTTTTAGGTTTTTTGACGCCATTCTTCATCAGGGAGCTTGATTTCAAAGGGATAAAAGAACTGTTCCCTAAAGCTACTCACTTTAAATCGAAAACCATAGATATATTTGAATATTATTTAATAAGACCGATTATCAATTTTGATAAATTTATTATCCAAAAGTTCTATTGGGTGCAAAGTGGAAACGTTCAGAAATATTTATTGTACGGGCTTATTTTCTTGTTATTGGTAATAATCTGGGTGGTGAGAAAATGATGAGATTTTTATTATTACTAATTTTACCGTTTTTATTTACAGGCTTGATTAACAAAACAAAAGCCCTAGTTTCAGGTAGAAAAGGAGCATCAGTCTTTCAGCCGTATTTTGACTTTATAAAATTACTAAAAAAAGGTATTGTAATAAGCGAAACGACTTCGTTTATATTCCAAATCGCACCTTCGATAAATTTAGCGTGCATGATTTTGGCAGGACTATTGCTTTGCGTATTCCATTTTGAAGGTGATTTTATTTTGTTTGCATATGTATTAGCACTGGGGAAATTCTTTACTGTGATTGGGGCAATGGATACCGGTTCCAGTTTTGAAGGGATGGGAGCAAGTCGAGAAGTCAGTTATACATCACTTGTAGAACCTGCATTTTTTATCATAATTTCTTCTATTTGTGCGATAGGACATGTTTATTCTTTTGACAGTCTGTTTAAAATTTTATCGTTTAATCACATGACGTGGGTTTTGATTGTAATTTTGTCAGTAGTTGCTCTATTTTTAATGATTTTGGTAGAAGGTTCAAGAACACCTGTTGACGACCCGACAACACATTTGGAATTGACAATGATACACGAAGTTATGGTTTTGGATAATTCAGGAGTTGATTTAGGATTTATTTTTTATGCGAATGCACTCAAGATGTTGATTTTCACGACGCTAATTGCATCTATACTAACTCCTCATTCTCTTTGGGGTTACATGGTTGTGCTATTTATTATTGCAGTTCTAATAGGCATAATTGAATCAATAACCGCAAGATTAAGGCTAACACACATTATTGAATACACTTTTATATTGATTACACTTGCATTAATGGTTATGGCGTTAGCACTTTTGACGATGTATGAGACTGGGGCAAAAGGCAGAAAATATGATTATTTTTCTAATCTGCCATGTGCCACGTCTCCATCGTTCAGTGTCGCAAAAGCCCGCCGCCTACCCGTCGCCGTGCATTTGCTCACTTCCGAAACCGACACCACTGCAAAGCTGGGAAAAGCGGTTTTCTCCTCTTATGCAGGGGTGTCGTCTGGAGGTATGATTTGATTACTTTATTGATTTTATTATTTGGATTCTCAATCCTATATACTGTAACCTCGAGTCGCACAATGGCTCAAATCAATATGCTTAGAGTACAAGGTTTGCTGCTTTGCTTGATTACTTTGACATATCATCAAGAACAAGAATTAATGATGCTTTTATTTTTGCTCTTAGAAACTTTTATGGTGAAAACGCTTTTAGTTCCTGCGTTCTTAAACAAGGTTGCACTAAAGAATAATATAAAAATAGATTCCGACCCGAGATTTCCACATTTTTACACTTTGGCAATTTCAAGCTTCATTCTACTGGGAGGATTGTTGGTCTCAAATATCCACAGCGAACACTTGAAAAATGTATCCACTTTATATTTTGGGATTGCGATTTCAACTATTATAATAAGCTTTTTCTTTATCACCACAAAGAAAAAATTAATAACCCATGTAATCGGCTTTGCGATGCTAGAAAACGGCATATTTTTACTTTCATTTTCGGTAGCAAAAGAAATGCCTATGATAGTAAGCGTTGGGGTATTACTTGATGTGTTTATAGCAATTTTTGCGTTGGGGCTTTTAATAGGACAATTTGAAAATCATTATCACAACCCTGAAGTATGCCATTTATGTAATCTAAAGGATTGTGATTGTGATGAATAATTATTTCGTTTTTGATAGCTTGAATATAATATTTTTAGC
This sequence comes from uncultured bacterium, assembly GCA_903885635.1. Lineage (GTDB taxonomy): Bacteria > Cyanobacteriota > Vampirovibrionia > Gastranaerophilales > Gastranaerophilaceae > CAIPUE01. The sequence goes on along the minus strand of CAISJE010000181.1, from coordinate 4,190 downwards.
AGTTCTGATTCTGGTAACGACTGGCGTTGTTATTTATCAAGGGAAAAGGAATTGGAAATACAACCTAATGTTTTTCTTATTTTTCATTTCAATGGTCGGCGCGATTTTAAGTAACCACCTTGGATTAACTTGGGTATTTGTCGAAGCAACAACACTAACAAGTGCTTATCTGATTTATCAAAACAAAACGGAATATTCACTAGAAGCCACCTGGAAATATGTTTTCCTCTGTTCTATCGGTATTTCACTTGCATTTGTCGGGATAATTTTGCTCTTAATTGGCTCTAATGTCGTAAATTCGCTTTTTTATAATAATTTGTATGCAAATGCAACAATCATTGAACCATTTTGGCTCAAATTGTCTTATGCGTTTATACTTGTCGGATTTGGGACAAAAGTCGGGCTTGCGCCTGTTCATTTTTGGCTTCCTGATGCTCACGCCGAAGCTCCTTCGCCAATTTCAGCGATGCTATCGGCTACGCTCTTAAACTCAGCTTTTATAGTAATTTTAAGATATACAAGATTAATGGATTTAGCAGGATTGTTTAATTATGCAAGAATTTTGCTTTTGACAATGGGATTTCTTTCTGTTTTTATAACTGCGGTTTATGTTTTCAAAATAGGAAATTACAAAAGAATGCTTGCCTATTCATCTATTGAAAATATGGGTATAATAGCAATTGGTATAGCCTCTGGCGGAGTTGGAGTTTTTGCCGCAATATTTCATTTGATAGCACATTCATTAATTAAATCTTCATTCTTTTTGACCGCAGGGAATATTTTACATATTTTCAAAACCAAAGAAGTTCTTAAAGTTCAAGGTTTAATTGAAACAGACCCTAAAACCGGTTGGCTTTGGGCTTGTTGCGGATTATTTATTTTAGGCGCTCCACCATCACCTATATTCTTTTCTAAATTTTTAATCATAAAACAATTATTTATAGATAAACATTTGGTTTTGGCCGGATTATTTTTGTTCTTGATTACGGTAGTTGCTTACGGAATTTTAAGAGTGGTTGTAAAAATGTCCTTTTCTCCAAAAATTACTAATAAAAGAATTAAAATGTCGATTAGAAATTATTTGCCTCAAATCTCTTTACTCTTACTTGTTTTGGTTTTAGGTTTTTACATCCCAAACTGGCTTTATCACTTGATTGAGGAGGCTATAAAATGTATTTAGAAATTAAAAATAACCAAACCGTGAATAAAGCTGATATTCCAATAGACTCTTTTAAAAATATAAAAAAAGATTTGGATTTTAAGAAAATGCGAGTCGTTCAATTTTTTGTCAATCCTGAAAACGGAAAAAATAGGCTCTATTGTGTTTTTACAGGAAATGAATCCACTAAAAGGCTTTTTGTTGTATCTTGTTACGTAGAAAATAGCTTTGAATCGATAACCCCAATTAATCTGGCTCTTCATTTGTTCGAAAGAGAAATTTATGAAAACTTCGAAATTAAACCTATCGGGCACCCATGGATCAAGCCTGTCAGAAAACAGGACAATTATGAATTTTTAAAATCAGATGATATGCAAACTCACGAAGTAGCCGTTGGACCTGTTCACGCTGGGATAATTGAATCGGGACATTTTAGGTTTTTATGTAATTCTGAGAGAATTAACCACCTTGAAGTCCAACTTGGCTATCAGCATAGAGGCGCTGAAAAGATGTTGAAAATAGCTCCCTCAATCCAGCTTGCAGAATCTATTTGCGGTGATAGCACAATTGCTTATGCTCTAACCTTTGCACATGCAATTGAAAGTCTGTCAAACATAAAAGTGGATAAAAAATCAGAGATTATAAGATTGATTGCACTTGAATTAGAACGTATAGCAATTCACATAGGGGATTTGGGTGGAATTGCTGAAGACATCGCCTACAAAATAGGTTCAGCAGTCTTTGGTGTAACAAGAACTCTAGTCATCAATACGATGCAAGAAATTTGCGGTAACCGTTTTGGAAAAGGCCTAATTAAAATAGACGGAGTAAATTTTGACATAGACACTAAAATTGGCGAAAAGATTTTATCAATGCTTGATGAAGTTCAAAAAAGAGTTGATAAAATGATGAAGGCAATGAATAATAATACTTCTGTACTCTCAAGATTAGAAAAAACAGCAATAGTCAGCATAAAACACGCAAAAGAAATAGGAATGGTCGGAATGGCGGCACGTGCCTGTAATGTTAAAATCGACGCAAGAAAATTCGATGATGAGAACTTTGAAATATTAACAACAGGTGGTGGTGATGTTCACTCAAGATTTTATATCAGGTACGTTGAGATTAAGCAATCTAAAAAAATCATTGAGAACTTACTTGAAAAGTTAGAGGGTGAAATTAATCTGGAAAGGCAATTTGTCAATTTAGCTCCTAACTCATTTGTAACATCAATAACTGAGTCTTGGAGAGGCGAATTGGCACATACAGTAATTACAGATGAAAAAGGTAATATTGAAACGTACAAAATAAAAGACCCGTCATTTAACAATTGGTTAGGACTTGCGATTGCAAACAGAAACGGACAGATTTCAAATTTCCCTGTATGTAATAAGAGTTTTAACCTTTCATACTGTGGCTTTGACTTATAATTCTTAAAGGATAAAAAATGTTTGAAACAATTAAATGTATAGAATTACAAAAAAATCAGGTTATAAAAGATATTAAAAATGCGACCGTGAATGAAAAATTCAGAGGGTTGTCCAAAATTCATTCTGAAAAATGCACGAATTGTAATGAGTGTAAAAATATCTGCCCTACAAATGCCATAATTGGAATAGGTGAAGATTTATCAATCGATTTGGGTAAATGTATTTTTTGTGGCGAGTGTGAAAGAGTTTGTACATCAGATGTAATCAAATTCAGCAATTTCCATAAACTAGGCTCAACATTGCGTGAGGGGCTTATCACAAAAGGCGAACTTGACCCAATAAAATCAACAGAGTTTATCAAAAAAACTTTTGGGCGTTCTTTTAAACTAAGACAAGTTTCAGCAGGAGGTTGTAATTCTTGTGAGATGGAATTGGGAGCTTGCTCTAATGCTAATTTTGATATGGGAAGATTCGGGATTGAATTTGTAGCTTCACCAAGACATGCTGACGGAATTGTGATAACTGGACCGATTACAAAAAATATGGCTAAGGCTCTTGAAGATACCTATCAAGCTATTTCAGAACCTAAGATTATTATACTTGTTGGGGCTTGTGCTATAAGTGGCGGAATATTCCAAAATTCAGAGGAATTAAACAGAGAATTTTTAGAGAAACATAAAGTCGATTTATACATCTCAGGTTGCCCAGCTCACCCACTTACAATAATAAATGCTATCTTAGATTTTTTAGGGCGGTAATATTACCCTGCCAACTCCTTTAACCAATTATCTTTTGTCAACCATGGGCTTTATGGTGTTTTTAGAGGCGCCCTTAAGCGAAAATATTTAAAGACTCTTCTTTTTCTTCTTTTTTAGTCGCATTCAATAATTCGCCTTTGTAAAAAGGATTTGAACCTCTTTTGTCTGAACCTAAGTCGGCGGTTTCAATTAATTGTCCGAAAGTAGGTAACGCGACGGTATTTTTTCTTGTAGTAATATCCTGAGTTGTCGCTATATTGATTTTACCATCGACATTTTTGAAAATTGATTTTGATGCTTCACTGCTCAAGTATTTTAGGCTATTTACGGCGTTAGTGCTTAAATTAACTTGCATCCCTGAATTTGTCATTGCGATTTGGCGGGCTGTTGAAACATCAACTTTACCGCTATACAAATCTGTTCCCAAAGTCACTCTGTTGAATTTAGTCAAATCCAGATTTGACAATTCAGTCGGTTGTGAATTCGCTCTTTGAAAGATTTGTTGAGTAACTTCTTTCAAAGACGCTACGTCAATTCCCTTTACCAAATTCTGATTGTAAGCAATGCCTAAACTCATTTTTCTTTAATCCTTATCCCTAATTAATTTCGTACCCTTATTTGCCCTTGATATACTAATCGGCATTTTCTATATTAACTTTACACTTTTACTTTGCTTTGTAACATAAATTAATATAGTTTTTCCCCAAAAATTCTGATTAAAAGTGCAACACCTTTCAAATACAATAGAATTGAAAGGAATAGGCACATGAAAAAGACATATGAGCAATTAAATGATAAAGATAGGCATCAGATGGAATTATTAATTAATCAAGGGATGTCGTT
>CAISJE010000180.1 GCA_903885635.1 uncultured bacterium | reverse complement strand
TTAAACGCCATATCTATATTCATCTCATCCTCCATAAAATTAAACAATACATCTGTATTCTTTAATTTTAAAAGAAATAAGCTTGATTATCATACTTTAGATAGGTTATTTTTATTCTATTTCGCAATATGTCTAATATATATTTTTTAACGTTTTCTTTACTTTTTTAAATTCAAAGCCGGTGGTTGTATGTACAAAGGAATTAATTGACGCCAGTCAATTCCGAGGTTAGCATTAATTTTTTTGGTGGCAATTTGGATTAAATATTCGCCTAAATCATCGCTCTGCTGTTGGTAAGAAACCCCACCCAAAATAGGTTCCAACCTGTCATCAGTAACAATAAAATAATCCCCTTTTACGATTATTTCTCTCAATTCCTCGACCAACATTGTCCTAGGTGCAAGAATTTCTTCCCCATCCTCAAATATTGCAACATAAGTCATTTCCTTGCGGGCATCAAGTGCGACAAGCGAAGGTTTTTTCAGTTTATTTATTCTCGATAAAATTTCAAGTGAAGAAATCCCAACGGTTTTAATGTTTTCTCCGCCTTGCGCAAAAACTCTTGCAACAGTCGTGCAGGCCCTAATCCCAGTAAAACTTCCGGGGCCGATATTCGTTGCAATAATATCAATATCCTGTGGAGTTAAGTCATTTTCTTTCAAAACATCTTTTATAGTCGAAATTAAAAATGCCGAATGGTAGTGACTTTGGGTCGTTTCAACAATTTTTGACGCCAAAAGCTTATTATCTTCGCTAATCGCTACATACATTTTATCAAGACAGGTGTCAAATGCAAGTATTTTCATTGTTTTAAGCCCTCTACCAATGAAATATTTCCCTCACCAAAAGCTTTAAACGAATATTTTCTAGCATCTTCATCTTCATAAGTTACGTTTATTTGAATATGATTAAACGGGATTTCATCTTGCGAAAACTCCGCCCACTCAACAAAAGTAAGTATTTTCCCTTGTGAATATTCTCTTAACTCATCTAAAATTGTCTTTATTCCTTCATTTTCCAGTCTGTATAAATCAAAATGATAAATTGGAATTTTGGCACTATGATATTCGTTGAGAATTACAAAACTAGGACTCGTAACTCTTTCCTGAACCCCAAGCGCGTCGGCTACAAGTCTTACAAATGCAGTTTTCCCCGCACCTATTTCACCATAAAGACTCACAAAAGAACCATTTACGGCAACCAATCGTGCAAATTTTTCAGCTAAGTCTTTGGTTTCTTCAAGCGTTTTACAAATTTTCTCAAACTCTTTCAACGGCTCAACCAAAATCAATCTAATCTAAAATCATTTATCTGTTGTTGATTATAAGCTTTATCATAGCTTGCACCCGTTTCGGAACGAAGTTTTTCCATATAAACTTGGCCATTTTTAACAACTTGCTGTAATTGAGTCAAATCACGTTCAATATTAATCAAAACTTGTTCTGCGTAAACTTCTGCGCCTTCTCTAATTCTTATAGCTTCATCAGCGGCTTGAATACGAACATTTTCAGCATCCGTAAGCGCTTTTCTTTTTATTTCTTCACAATCGGCAATAACCTGTTCTTTAATCTTTTCGGCTTCTTTTTGAACAGCGCGAAGAACATCGGATTCGCTTAAAAGTCGGCTAGCTTCATTTTGGGCGTCAACAATAATTTTCTCAGCTTTTTGTTGAGCTTCCATTTGTAACTCTTCTCTACGTCTTAAAAAAGAGCGAGCCTCTTGAACTTCACTCGGTAAAGATGCATAAATTCTATCAATCAACGATTCAACTTCTTTAACTTTAATCGCTACCAAATAATTTGGCAAAAGAGGAAAACTTTTTTCCAATACAATTTCCAGAAGTTTTAAAAGTTCATATATACCGCTTTGTTGCATATTCATAATGTTATTACCTTTCGTTAATTATATTCTATAACAAGAAGATTTATTTGGCAAATTGTTTTTTTAAATAATCATTAACCGATTCCGGAACGAATTTTGAAATATCACCTCCGAAAGAAGCGATATCTTTTACCGTACTTGATGAAATAAAGTTATACTTAGGTTTTGTTATCAGAAAGACCGTTTTAATATGTTCTGAAAGCGCAGAATTTGTTTGAGAAAGCTGCATTTCATATTCAAAATCCGAAACTGCTCTGAGTCCCCTCAAAATAACTTTTGCGCCTTTTAATTTTGCATATTCAACCGTAAGTCCCTCAAAAGAATCGACTTCAACGTTTTCTAAGCCACCAATACTTAATTTAATGAGATTTACACGTTCTTCAGCAGTTAAAAAACTTTTTTTTTCGCTATTTTGAGAAACAGCAATAATAACCTTGTCAAAAATTTCAGAACCTGTTTTTAAAACGTCCAGATGGCCTTTGGTAATGGGGTCAAAACTTCCCGGATATATAGCAATTTTCATTTTATTCCTTTGTATATTGGTATCCTAAGAACAATTATATAACTATCTTTTAAAATATATTTCAGTAATATCGTAATTAATTACAATTTGTAACAATTGTCGCCGATTTGGTGTCAGCAATAAAAAACGCCGACTGTCAGATCGGCGTATTCAACATTACGAAATTATGGGAATAATTAAAATCTATTTGTTAAATTCCTTTTTCTTTATAAAAAAATATTTGGACAAAACATTAAAAGCAAATTGATTGTTATGCATCGAATGATTTGAATGATCTTTGGATGTTTTTGTCGATAACTTTCTTGACAGAATCTATTTCAGTTTGTATCGCTGAATGTTCTGTATTGATTGTTTGTAACTCCATGTCAAATCTCTTGTCTTTTGATTGGATTGAAGCCATAGTGACTTCATATTGAGCTTGAGTTTTAGCTAACACAATAGGATCGCTCTTTGTTTGAAGAGTTGCATCTCCTGATGTCCAAGAAACATCTATAAAATCCCCCGCACCATCAGGTCCGGACGTAGAATCCCATTCGGATAAGAAAATGTTACCTGATTTTAACTGTTGATACAACCATTCAGTATCATTCAAGTTACTGTTACTTGCCACATTATATCCGCCAGCGGCAATTTCATTATAGACATTTGTATAATAAGCTACTGCGCCCGCATCCGGCGGAGTGCCTGCAAAGGTAGCCAAAAACGAACTTAATCCACCGCCATAAGCTGAAGCTACATTTTGGCCTACAACAACTCTACCGGAAAAATCTTTTAAAAATCTTTGTTTATCTAAAGTTGATACTGCGTTATAAGTTGTTAAATTATGAGCAGTTGCATCTATGTATTGTAAAGTATCTGAAGATATAACTGTTAATTTTTCTTTATCAAGGGCATCCAAGTAAGCTTTAGAAGCTTGCTCTGACTGATCTGCTAACCGAATTTTACTGTTTGAAATATTTTGAGCAGATAATTCTAAATCTGACAGCCTTGCAGTTAGAGATAATAATCTTGATTGTGATGCTGACATTCCCATTGTTTTGAATTCTCCTTGAGTTAAACCGTTTCGGTTTATTCGTAACGCCCTTGTTTCCCTTATGTTACTCATGTCGACAAATAACTAAATATCTTTAATTCTTGCCCTATTCATGTTAATAAAATGTTACATTGTTCGCCCAAGAACATTGGGATTGCGGAAATTAGTAAAGTTCAAATCCTTGAGCAATAGGCGTTTGCCCCAAGGCTCTTTACTCTTTTTTCGTTTCCTTATATAATATTTCTATGAAAAAGATTTATTTCTCTTTATTGTTTATGTTGATTTTTGCGACAAATGTTTGGGCGGGGGATTATTATTTCGTAGGTGCAGACGCTTTTAAAAAAGGTGTTTATGATAAAGCCGCCGCAAATTTAGAACACGCAATCAGGATTAGCCCGAAAAATGTTAACGCAAGATATTATTTGGCTCAAACCTATTTGATGCAAAAGAGAGTTAATGACGCGCAACAACAGTATAACCGGATTATAATTATAGCTCCGACTTCGGATGCCGCAATACTTTCTCAAAAAGGCCTATCATTGATTAGGCAGTCTGAGCTTGGAATTGTGGCGTCAACTTCAAGGAGTGGATTAGCAGCTTATCAAGATAATTATCTTGATTATGTTATAAGCGATGGGGAAATCTTCAAATGGGCGTCCTTTCCTTTGAATGTCTATATTGAACCAAAAAAACAAAAAGTTTTGGCGCAAAAAGCTTTTGAACAATGGCAGGCAAAAAGTAATAGGTTGGTTAATTTCAATTTTGTGACTTCCCCCACCAACGCTCAAATCTTGGTTGATTTTAAGGACTCATTAGAAACATCCTCAGGAGGCGAAAGCTATATAGCAGGCTTTTCTAAGCCTTATTATCAAGGCGACAATATTATTAAATCAGAAATACATATATTGGTGATTGACCCTGACACGAAAAAAGAGTTGGAGGATGATTTTATTACATTTTCTACCCTCCATGAAATAGGTCATACGCTTGGATTAAAAGGGCACAGCCCGAACGAAAATGATGTTATGTCCGCCATTGCAACTGAGGCAAAGCCTGCATTAACGCAGAGGGATTTAAACACGCTAAATATCTTTTATAAAATAAATAAGCAATCATTGCTGACTAGAGGTCAAGGGCAAACGGATGTTCAACTCAATCAGGCGCTGGATTATGCTAAGAAAATCCCTAATAAATCGGTTGGCTGGACGAATTTGGGGGATATTTATCGCAATAAAAAAATGTATCCCGATGCTATAAAAAATTATCAAAAAGCTATTTCAATAGAACCCAAAAAGGCTGAATTATACAATCTCCTTGGCGCAACTTATCTCAATATGGGTGATAAAAAGAATTCTTTTACGAATTTAAAAAGGGCTTGTGATTTAGAAAAATCAAATGTTTTTTATCTTTACCAATTCGCCCAATTATGTTTTGACAGCAATCAAAAAGAAGTTGGCAAGGGCTATATTAAGTCTTATTTACAAGCAAATCCGCAATCTAAATCTGATGAAAAAATTCAATCACTTTTGAAGCTTTATAGGTAAATAATTTAAATCCCCTGAAGAATAAGAATTGCGCATTATTTAGGTTTTCATTTACAAAAATTTAACTTCGAGGACGCGGAATAATCCCAAAATATACAATTTTGAGAGTTTTCCGCAGCCTCTTCTTTCACAATTTCTGTTAAATTATTGTACTTTTAATGTTTTAATAGTAAAATATAATATATTAGGGGAGGATGATTATGGAATTTTTTAGAAAACATCAGAAAATTATAATTGCAGTAATTGCGTTTACGTTTATAGCCTGGACGGTAGGCTTGATGATGTTACCTTTGTTGATAAAATAGGTGATTGTGAGTAAAGATAAATTTATAACAACAATATTTGCATTTTTACTTTTAATAGCGACATTTATGACGGTGGCTACGCCACCTTGTTATGCGCAGAGCGATTTACAGGCTAAACGTAGTCAAACCAGAGCTAAGATTAATCATCTTAAATGGTTGGAAAATCTTGAAACCAACAAATTGTATAAAAATCAGCAAAAACTTGAGACAACGTCTTCTAATTTGGTTTCGTCTAAAAAACAATTTAGCTCGGCACAAGGGCAATTGAGTTCGCTCGAATCGAATTTATCCAATGCTTTAGGTGATTTTTCGGATTTGGATTTTCAAATGAGACGAAGAATCAGGCAGATTTATAAACATCAAAGAACAGGCTTTTTTGAGCTTTTGTTGTCGGCTCGTGATTTTAATACATTTTTAGATAGGGTCTATTTTGAAGGCTTGGTTATAAAAAGTGATTACAAAAGAATGAAGCTCGCTCGCCAAAAAGCAAGAGAAATTGCACGTTTAAAGTATAATATTGAAGAACAAAAACGCTATCTTGCACGTTCGATTAAAAATATAGATTATCAAAAACAATCTATTCAGCAAGAAATTTCAAGAAATCAAAATATGATTCATAAACTTCGAACAGACAGAGGAACTTATGAAAGAGCAGAAAGAGATCTGGCAAGGCAGTCTGCAAGTCTTCAATCAATGATTTCAAGAAACGCGCATGGCTCGCGTATTAATATTGTTTCAGGGTTTATAAAACCAATCGGCGGTAGAATTACGTCGCCTTTCGGATGGAGAAGACATCCGATATTTAATAGTAGAAGTTTCCATTCCGGTATAGATATCGGCGGGCAATATAATGGAAACGTAAGGGCTTCAAATGCCGGCAGGGTAATATATTCAGGTTGGTACGGCGGGTATGGAAAAGTAGTTATTTTAGACCATGGACAAGTTAATGGGACTCCTACTACAACTCTTTACGCCCATTTAAATTCATCGGGAGTTAGTGTTGGAGAATATGTTTCCAAGGGGCAGGTTGTAGGATATGAGGGTACAACAGGCTATAGCACGGGACCTCATGTGCATTTTGAGGTAAGGGTTAATGGGCGGCCAAATAATCCGCTTAATTATATTTAAAATGAAAGAAGAAATATATGAGAAATAAAATATTTTTATTAGGAATAATTTTAATTACATCAAGCTCTCGTGCTTTTGCTGTTCAAGAGGGGAAAGTGATTTCTGATAGTGCGACTAAGAAACAGGTAATGGAAGCGTTTGATGATGTTAACCAATATACAAACAATTTTTTTACCCCGAAAATAGCTAAAACAACAATGAAAAAATCTGATGGGAAAACAAATGATAATCAGCAAACGCATGGTTCGATTCCTCCCGTTAAAAAATTGAGATTGATGATTAAAAATCGTAATAAACCCAAAGTTGTTGCTACGGAAGCGGACGCTGTTGCTTCAAATGATCAGGCTATTTTGGATTGTGATTTTATGGAATATTTTGCAGAAAGAACAGAGCTTCAAGCCGATGGACATGTCGTTATGTTTTTTCCTCAGAATAATTCAACGATAAAAGCAGATAAGGTTGTTTATAATCAGACTTCTAACCTTATAAAAGCGTTCGGAAATGTCGTTTTAATCAGCGATAAAAAAGAGCTTTTCGGTGATTACATGCAAATAGATATGAATGAAGAAAATGCGTTTTTAGACGAACCTGTAACTGATTTCTTCCAAATCCATGCTAAGGCGAAGAAGGGCTACATGTATGGAGATAAAATTATTCAAGAGCAAGGAAGCCTCCTAGTTTCAAAAAAAACCAGAATAGATTTAAAAGCAGAAATGTTTGGACCTGATTTGGACAGAATGTTCGTTGATGAAAAAGATAAAAGCTATTACAAAAAAGATTCCCACGGTGAAAAATTCAAGATAAAAACTAATGATTTGATTATAAATTCGAAAAAGGAGCATGATACTGTCACATTAAAACATGCAGAAGTTTATTTTAATGAAAAAAAAATAGGAACTATTCCGACAATAACAATGCACACAAATAAATCCCAAGATTATATGGAGGCAGATTTCCCCGAACTCGGAACCTTAACAAATATGGGCATGTATGCGGGTCCCGGATTTGTTTTTGATACCCCGAAAGGTACAACTTTAAAAGTAGTTCCGATTGTTAATTATCAAAGCAATGGCGACAACGCTGCTGACAACAAATTAGGTTTTGGTAGTATTGTTAAGTTTAAAAGTGCTACAAATAAAACCGACATGGGCTACGGCACCGCTAATCAGGTTTTTATTATGCGTGGTTTGCAAAAACTTGATGATAATTTATATTTCCAGTATGCCTCTAATTCCTATATGGACGATTGGTTTATGGGATTTAGAATGCCTAAATTATTAGGTGAATTGGTCTATCATGATGAATTTTATAATCAGGATTTTATAGGAAAAGGTAAAGGTATGATGTTTTCTCATCGTGTTGCAGCAGCGTATGCGCAAGATGGTAATGCCAAAGGACCATTATTGGATGGCGAGGGTAGTGTCGGGACTATGAGATTTAAGTATATGGGTGAAGTAGCACAAACTCTTTATACATTAAATAGTGAAACAACAAGCCCTTTTAATACTCGATTTGAAATGGTTGGACAAGGCAGTGCGGCAGTTTACGGAACGGGTGATACGCAAATGGTTGCAAGAATCGGTCCACGACTGCACACTCAATATAAAAACTGGATGCAGGATGTCGGATACTTTCTTTCGGCTTATGATGATAAAACCCCCCTTCTTGCGTTTGACCGATATATGTACGGCCGTTCGAATGTTTATTTACGCGAAAGTGTTAGATTGTGCAAATATTTAACTCTCTCTTGGCTTGGTTCGCTTAATTTATCTCAAGATAGTTGGGATGGAAACATGATTCAGGAAAATGGATTTTACTTTGGTATCGGACCTGATGATATAAAATTAAATATAGGTTATGATACCGTAAGACAGCAGTCCTTTGTTACTATGGCACTTCATTTGGATGCAAAAGGAACAACAATTGATTATAAAAAAATGGTTATAAAAAATCCTGGAACCTTGGGCAAAAATAAAGATGACAATAATCAGCAACAGGCTTTTTCTTCAACAACAGATGATACGGAGATAGGAGTTGAAAAGGCGGAAGTTATTAATATAAAAGAGGCGTTATGAATTTGGAACAAATTAAAAATGAAATAATCAGATATGCTGATATTATTGATTGCAAAGGTTTTTCCCCTGGGACATCAGGGAATATATCATTGAGATATCAGGATAAAATAATTATAACGGCGTCTGGTGTATCAAACGGTAATTTGAGTTATGACGATTTAGTCGTAATTGATTTTGAGGGTAAACTTATTGAAGGTAAACAAAAAGCTTCAAGTGAAAAAATGTTACATGTCGAGTTTTACAAAAAAAGGGCTGATATTAATGCTATAATACATGTTCATCCGACTTTTTTAAGTTCTTTTGCAGCGGCAAAAAAAGGGTTAGAAGAACCGGTTATGGCAGAAAATGTATATTACTTCGGAGAAATACCACTTGCCGATTATGCTCTACCTTCTTCAATGGAACTTGTGAATAATACGGCTAAATATTTTGACAAGTATAATGCAATTTTAATGGCAAATCATGGCTTTATTGTCGGGGATGTTGATTTAGCTCAAGCTTATTTAAAACTTGAGCTTGCGGAATCCTACGCTCAGATAGTATTAAATGCAAAACTATTGGGCGGGGCTGTTTTGCTGAACGAAAAAGAAGTAGCAGAAATTAAAGCATTAAAAAATTAATAAAAAAAAGCGGACATCGTCCGCTTAAAATACCAATATAAATTTTCCCCATCCTTAATAAATCTATGCTATGAAGTTTGAACCAAGCCAGCTTGCACCGTGAAAAAATGATTCTTCCATCATTTCTTTCATTGTTTTTTGCCTCACATCTTTTTTGTTTAATTCAACAGTGTTCAAAACTTCTGAAACTTCTTTATATCTATCTGAAATTGATTGACTATTTAAAAATATTACAAACTTTTTTTTATTTACATCAACAGTATTTAAAATATCTGAAAACTCTTTATCTTCTTCTGAATAAATTTTTTGACTAAGTAATAATGTTGACATTTTTTATTCTCTCTTTAATCTCTATGTATATATAAAGGGAGAAAGCCAAAAAATATTGACTTTTTATATGCTATTTATATATAAAGTTTACAAAAATTTATATATTCCCGAGTTTATCTTTTAACTCGATATCACAATGCCCCGTGTTCATCTGTTCCGCCGGTTTTGATTAAATTGTACTTATCCGCAAGTCTTTTCACTGCTTTTATTTTGTGAAATTTAACGATTTTGCGGTGTCTGGCATACGGATAATAAACCTCTATCCCGTCCAAGCCTAATTTAACAAGGTTTTTAACCAATTTATTAAGACTTGCGGTAAAACAACATGCAGGGTGTGCCAAAACGGCTATTCCACCTGCATTATGGATTGCTTTTATAACTTTTTTGGGGTGGTTCATTGAGAAAATTCTCACCCAATCAGCCTCAGTACCACGCTTTGTTTTTGCACATAAAGCCTGCAATTCAGAGTTATTCACATCAATTCCATACCCAAGCATGTGTAAAAACACTGTCCCAAACCAGCAATCAAACTCAATAGCGGGGATTAAAATATCTTCTTTTAAAATATCCGTTTGTAAATAAGCATTGAGTGTATTGTGATCCGAAATCGCAATATATTGAAGCCCTTTAGCTTTTGCCTGTTCAACAAGTTCTTTTGCATCCACTGTTCCGTCAGAAAAAGTCGAATGGATATGAAGATTGACGCTACTTTTGTAGTCGTTGCTTGTGAATGATTTAATTAAGTCTTTGTAATTTTTTTTCATTTTATTATGTCGGCGATACTTCTTGTGCATAAATTTTATTTATACTAAACTATAATAAAACAAACATGAGCGGGGGTAAATAATGGCGAAGATAAAAGATAGTGTTTTTGAAATTTTTGGACAAGGTGTTAAATTATATTTTACAAATTTCGGAAGTTTTTTTAAATATATGGCGTTTCCTGTATTTGGGCAAATTTTCGGAATATTTTTAACTTTGTTCGCTGCTTTTTTATATGCCGCAAATTTACCCAAATTTATCGTGCAAGGCGGGCTTTTTGACAATTTTTCCATGATTTTTTTAGTTTTGTTTATAATAACTCTTCCCGGATTATTGATTTTTGCCAAGGCATTTTGGGATTACTTGGTCGCTTACGGGGCGGTTAATTCTATGGTCGAGAATTTGCTCAAATCGGGCAAAGTTTATGATTTTCCGGCGCACACCGAATTAATCACAAGACAGACGGCTAGATTTATAGGGCTTTGGTTTTTACTCGGGCTTTTTGTAATTTTAGGCTCATTTCCTTTGTTCTGGGTGATAGCCGGAATTTTGTTTGTGTATTTTGTTCTAATTTTTCAGGTTTTCACATTTGAGCCGGACAAATCACCTTTGGAATGTTTTCAGAAAAGCACTGTAATTATCAAAGGAAATTTTGCAAGAACTTTAGGGCTTATGATTTTATTGGGTGCGTTAACTTACTGGATTTTGCCGGAATTAATTAATTTTTTGTTCGAAACCGTTAATATTATCGGGTTTTTGGCAATCCCGCTTGATATTTGGGCAAATCAACTGCCAATAGATGAAATAAACAAGATGCTTTTACAAACTCCAACGGCTTATCAAATAACCTCGTTATTAATTGCAAAAGGAGTTGTAAGTTTGTCTTTGGGGTATATCGTTATATGTTTGACTTTACCTTTAAGAAGTATTTGTTGGGCTTTGTGGTATAAAAACCTGAATAAGGCAGAAATGAAGTTGGATAAAAGAATTTTGAATAGGGCTGAAAGCAGTGAGAAGTGAAAGGTGAAATGTTAAATGTTCATCTGTAAAAACTGTAAATCGATTGACAAATTTGAACTGATGTTTTCGCCTGATTACAAGGGCGACAAAAAATTTGTACAAAAATACAATCAAAAAAACGAAATTCAAATAACGGTGGACGGGTATACGTTTATACCTGACTTGGCGTTTATGAACGAACATGCGGTATGTAGATACTGCGGACAGATTTATACTTGGGACTATGGGGATGGGTAAAAAAGAAAGAAGAAAAGATGAGAAACAACAGACAAAACAAAGAAACAAGAGAAATTAAATTCACAAGGGATTTTACAAAACACGCATTAGGCTCTGTTTTGGTAGAGTTTGGCGATACAAAAGTTATCACAACGGCGTCGGTTGACTTTTCAAAGCCTAAGTGGATGGAAAAAGATGCAAAAAGCGGATGGGTATCAGCTGAATATTCGCTTTTGCCATCATCAACTAACACAAGATGCAAACGTGAGAGAACAAGCGTTTCCGGTCGTACGCAGGAAATCCAACGGCTTATCGGAAGAAGCCTTAGAGCTTGCGTTGATTTAGAGAAAATGCCTGAAATAACTATAATTGTTGATGCGGATGTAATCCAAGCCGACGGAGGCACAAGAACAGCAAGTATATGCGGAGGTTTTTTGGCGCTTAAAGATGCGGTTGAAAAATTAATTAAAGAGGGAAAATTAAAGGAAAATCCAATAATTGAACCTATTGGAGCTATTTCTGTCGGAATTGTCAAAGGCGAAATCAGATTGGATTTGAATTATGAGGAAGATTCTTCCGCACAAGCCGACGCTAACGTGGTTTTAACCAAAAGCGGAAAAATAATCGAGTTTCAAACAACCGCCGAGGGTGAACCGTTTTCAAAAGAACAAATGCTGGAAATATTTGAAACCGCCCAAAAAGGGATTGCGCAAATAATTAATAAATACTAATATATGTTAAACAGGAGGAAATATTATGAAAGTTATAGCAATAAACGGTAGTCCAAAATCAGAGGGAAATACGTATCATGCTCTAAAAATGGTTACGGACGAACTCGAAAATCAAGGGGTTTCAACCGAGATTATCCATATCGGTAACAAAAATATTCGCGGTTGTATTGCCTGCGGCGGTTGCTTCAAAAATAAAAATGAAAAATGCGTTATTGATGATGAGGTTAATGAAATAATCAAAAAAATGAAATCTGCCGATGGAATTATAATCGGCTCGCCTGTTTATTATGCTTCGATTGCGGGAACTATGAAATGTTTTCTTGACCGAGCATTTTATGTCGCAGGTTCAAATGGCGGGCTTTTTAGGCATAAAGTCGGTGCTTCTGTTGTCGCGGGCAGACGCTCAGGGGAGGTGGCAACATTCGACCATTTAAACCATTATTTCACCCTCGCAGAAATGTTTTTGGCGTCTTCAAATTATTGGAATGTAATCCATGGTAGAGACCCCGGAGAAGTTCTAAAAGATGAGGAAGGAACTCAAATCATGAGGGTTTTGGGTAAAAACATGGCGTTTTTGATTAAACTGTTGCATAATAATTCTGTCCCGTTACCTGAAAGAGAAACTAAAATTATGACGAATTTTATAAGATGATAGGTGTATAATGAAAAAAATATTATTTTTTGATGTTAAAGACAATGAAACAGAACAACTTAAAAATTTTTGCGATAAAAATTTCGAGTGCCAACTGCTTGCAGAACCTTTGAACGACAAAACTCAATTGACCGACGAAATAAAACAGGCGGAGATTTTATCCTGTTTTACCTTTTCCAGAGTGGATGCGAAGATTTTAAAACAATTTCCAAAACTTAAACTAATCGCACTAAGAAGTGTCGGCTTCAATCATATCGATATTGATTACTGTAAGGAGCACAACATTCAGGTGGTTAATTCATTTGGCTATGGAAACGTTACTGTGGCAGAATTTGCGTTCGGCTTAATGCTTGATGTTATGAGGAAAATTTCTCGCTCTTATATGAACTTAAAAAATGAACACCTTAACCGTGATATTTACACGGGGCTGGAACTCAAAAATAAAAATATCGGCATAATCGGGACAGGTGCAATCGGAAGAGAGGTTGTCAGGATTGCCAAAGGTGTTGGGATGGAAGTTTTATCTTATGACATATATCCCCAAAATACGCTTGTGGAAAAATATGGGGTTAAATATGTCGAATTGGACGAACTTTTAAAAAATTCGGATGTTATTTCACTGCACGCTCCGCTTACTAAAGATAATTTGCATATGATAGATGCGGAAAAAATTAAATTAATGAAACCTCAGGCAATCCTTGTAAACACCGCACGAGGGGAATTAATAGATACAAAAGCTTTGTATGAAGCATTATCCGAAAACAGGATTTTCGGTGCGGGGCTTGATGTTTTAGAGTCAGAGAATATTTTTACTCAACCGGAGACAACCTTGGATTTTGATTATTTGACGGATGATGTTATAAGACAAACGCTTATTAACGACAGATTGCTAAAACTGCATAATGTTGTTGTAACACCGCACATAGCCTATAATACTCAAGAAGCGCAAGATAGAATCTTAAACATCACGATGAATAACATAACTTCGTTTCTTAACGGGGAAATTAGAAATGGTGTAATAACATAATTAACCGCTTATCCCCAAGCCGAACATGGCAAAGTCGAATTTTACGGGATCATCAGGGTCGAATTGTTTTAAGGTTTTGGTTAGCTCTAAAACTGCCTTAAAATCATTACTGTTTCTCTTGAGTAATCCCATTTCTCTTGAAATTCGAGCGACATGAACATCAATCGGGATTAACAGTTCTCCAGTCGGAAGAAAATCCCATAAACCTAAGTCAACAGGTCCTTTTCTCACCATCCAGCGCAAAAACATGTTCATTCTTTTCACCGCACCACCATTTTTAGGATTAGGAATCAGGTGATAAAACCCCATGCCAACCTTATTTTGAACGTTTGAATAAAAATAGTCTGTGACCGTCTGTAACATAGTCAAAATAGAATTGTCAAGCCCCCAACCGTGTTCAAACAAAGCCCTCAACCTGCCATCTTCTTTGTATAATTTATGTAAAATGTTAAAAACTTCAATAATGTCAAAATCTTTTGCAAATCGATAGTTGAAACCTCTTAACGAATTCGACTCAAAATCAAGCACAAATTCAAGAGGCTTGTTTTCCATTATTTTAAACAGTTCATCAAGTTTTTTTATGAAAACTTTTCTGTTCCCATATGCAAAAAGAGAAGCTAAAAATGCCGCAATCTCAACATCTTGGGGGGTTATAAACCTATGCGCAAATTGAATCGGGTCATCTTTGATAAACTCCGTTGTTTCATATTTTGCAACCAGTTCTTCTAAACTTGTTCTTGTTATCATTTTTTGCCTTTATTTTACATTGTTGGGTTGGCAAGCCCAACCTACTGCAACGCCTATTGACGGTGGGTTAGGGAACCAACCCTACTTTATACGACCTTGGGCTTGTTGCCACCGTTCACCGTTCACCGTTCACCGTTCACCGTTTACCGTTCACCGTTCACCGTTTACCGTTTACCCATCTCCCTCTAACTGTTCCCCCGTTTCCCGTCCCAAAACTCCCTTATCACATTATCACACTCTTTTTCTAAAATGCCCCCATAAACTTTTAATTTAGAATTTGCATGTGCTCTTAAATCGAGCGCGGAGCCGAAGGCTCCGTATTGGCTGTCATACGAGCCAAAGTAAACAGACTTAATCCTTGATTGCAAAATAGCCCAAGCACACATTGGACAGGGCTCAAGCGTAACGTAAAGTTCACAATCGTCTAAACGCCAATTATTAAGCAGCGAAGCTGCTTGCTTTATCACCAAAATCTCAGCATGACCCGTAGGGTCATTATTTTTTTCTCTTTCGTTGCAGGCGTATGCGATAATTTCATTATTTTTTACGATAAGGGCGCCGACGGGCACGTCGGCGCCCGATTTTTGTGCTATTTCTATTGCCTGTTGCATAAAATTATTCATTTATTTTTTGCTCATCGGGTTTAAATACCGCAAGTTTAATTTCTACTATAAATCCATATTCTTCATTTGAATAAAGTTTAATCGTTCCGTCCATAGCCTCAACGAGCCCCTTTACAATAAAAAGCCCCAAACCTGTTCCGCGTGTTGTTCTGGTTGTTTTATCATCAATTCTGGTAAATTTTTCAAATAATTTTTTCAATTTATCTTTTGGAATAATTGCACATTCGTTTTTGATGTAAATTTTGGCGATATTATCTTCAATAACACTCTCAATAATAATCGGAGTGTTTTCGTCCGAATACTTTATCGCATTTTCGAGTAAATTAACAAAAACTTGTTCCAAACGGTCATTATCTGCTATTATCAATGGAAAATCTTCAGCAATATTATTAATAAATTCTTTTTCATCAGTTTTAACAAGATTAAGTGCTGAATTAATTACTTTATGGAGCCACAGCGGTTCTAACTTTGTTCTTATTCTATCGCCCTCAATATCAGGTACTACCAGCAAATCTTCGACCATGCGAGAAAGACGTTCTGATTGTTTTTTGATTGTTCTAAGCGATTTTTGAGTTGTTTCTTCGTCTATTTCAATATCTTGTCTTAAAAGTCGTGAAGTGTAACCCTGAATACTTGTCAAGGGAGTCCTAAACTCATGGCTGACTGTGTCGATTAAATTTGAACGAAATTCATTCAACTCTTTCAACTCGGCATTTTTCTTTTTCAATTGCAAGTAGGATTTATGAATTTGACTTGCCATACGATTGAATTCAAACGCCAGAAAAATAATTTCATAAGGGGTAAAAACATTCGTCAAAAGTCTTATTCTTCTCTGGTAATTCCCCTTAGAAAGCGCAATAATCCCCTTAAATAGTTGACGAATATTTATATATAGATAATAAGTGTACAATCCCACAACAAAGATTACTGTAAAAGATGCAAGAAGAACAGCTAAAATCAGCTTAATCCTGTTTTCATTAATCGCCTTTCTCGTAACCCCTCTAGTAGTATTTACGATAATCGTTATATTTGGAGAAGTCTTTTTTAAATAAACAAACGGTTGGTTTTTTAAATTTCCAAAAATAACAGGAACATTTGGCTTAAGTTTTTTAGGTAAATATTTAATGGTCGCCTGAAAATCCTTTTCCTTATAATTATGATTTGCAATTAATTTTCCGTCGGCTGATAATATATAAATCTGTCTTTTGTCCTCATTCAGGGACTTAAACAGTTTATTTTTCACAAAATTCAAGTCAAAAGTTGCTACCAAAAACTTTTTGTTTTTCATCGTGGTGTAAATTGAAATCGAATCGTGTTTAAGATTGTAGTCGTGCAATTCCATTAATTCTTGGGGAGTATTCAGGATTTTTAAATCTTTAAATTCGGGTGAATTTTTCAAAACATTTCTCAAATATTTTTTCTTCGCATATGAACCGCCGCCCAAATATTCCAATGTAAATTTGATTTGATTAAGTTCGTTTAGTGATGAATTCAAAAAAACATCAACTTCTTCAGAAACCATATTTGTAACCAAAACGGCCGATTCTCGGAGTTGAGAACGCATTGATTGTTGGTTAATATTATTAATAATGAATCCGCTTATTGCCATCGGAATAATTACAGCCCCGAGTAAAACAATTAATATTTGTTCTATAATTTTTAATCTTTTAAACCTGACAAATTTTCTCATTTATTCTCATACCTCTGTAAACGGTGTCAGTTTATACCCCACATTTGTTACTGTATGTAGGTATCTGGGGGTTTTCCCATCAGGTTCAATTTTATTTCTTAATCCGCCGACATGTACCCGTAACATTCTCACATCCTCGTTACTGTCATATCCCCAGACTTCATCCAAAAGCGTTGCCAAGGTTACAGCGTTATTGAAATGCTGCATTAAACAATATAAAATTTCGAATTCCGTTGGCGTCAACTTGATTTTTTTATTTATAACAATACATTCAAGACTTTCAGGGAAAATTTCTATATCCCCGACATGTAAAACCTCAGAAGATAAAGAATTTGTTTTATTTTCGACTTGATTACGTCTCAACAAAACCCTTATTCTTAGCAAAACTTCCTGAATATCGAACGGCTTAACCAAATAATCATCCGCACCGCAATCAAAACCATCTGTTTTGTCGCTAATCGTACCTTTTGCGGTCAACATAAGGATTGGCACGGCAAGCTTCGCTTGCCTGATATTTTTACACACATCAAACCCGTTCATTTTCGGCATCATAACATCAAGCAAAATAATATCATAACTATTATTGAGCGCTTTGTTTAAGCCCTCTAGTCCGTCTTTAGCAGTATCCACGTAATAACCGCTTTGTCCGATATCAAACTCCAACAACTCTCTTATTTCGTTGTCATCATCTACAATCAATATTCGCTTTTGAATTCTATCCATAAAAAATCCCCACTCTTTACATGTTTAATTTTACATTAGTCGAGTGAAGGTTACAATATTTTATAAAGAATTATATCAAATCAGTTGTACAAAATCTTCTTTGTCTGCCTGCGAATTGTAATAAAAGTTTTCTCATTTTCTTCATTCTCTCTTTAAATACTCTTACATATACAAAGTATATATTCTTAAATAAATTGCCTTTTTTGTTGCCCTAGTTGTAAGATTTGTTTACAATGTTAATTTTTGTAACTTCTTGCCTTTTTTTAGGCAATTTTAAATCTTCACCTCGATTAAATAAGTATACCAAATAAACCAAAAATAACCAACCTTGACCCCCAGAATTACGGGGTCTTTTTTTTAGTTCTAATTTACTGATTTGCCTTTGAAACACAAGAAGTAATCGCATCAATCAGGCGTTTTACACGAACGATTTCTATGCCTTCAATTTTTTCCTCAAAATTTCCGTTTGCATTCGGGATAATTGCTTTTTTAAATCCTAATTTTTGAGCTTCCTTAATTCTTTTTTCCACATTATTAATCGCTCTTATCTCACCTGAAAGCCCTATTTCGCCGATTATAACTGTATGGGAATCTACAATCACATCCCTCGCACAGGTTGCAACTGCCAGAGCTATTCCCAAGTCAGCTGCGGGTTCGGAGATTTCTACCCCGCCGATTACATTCACATAAACATCCTGCTTGGAAAGATTTAGTCCGACTCTTTTTTCTAACACCGCCAAAATCTGTAAAACTCTACTAAAATCCACTCCGTTTGTGACTCTGCGAGGTGTCGGATATGGAGTGGCCCCCACAAGTGCCTGTATCTCAACCAAAAGCGGACGAGTTCCCTCATTTGTAGCTATAATTACACTTCCCGGCGTTGAAATTTGCGAATGTTCGTTTAAAAATAATTCGCTCGGATTAGTGACTTCCACAAGCCCTTTGGTTTGCATTTCAAAAATTCCTACTTCTGAAGTGTTCCCAAAGCGATTTTTTGTAGCTCTCAAAAGTCGATAGGATTTATATTTGTCACCCTCAAAGTAAATTACTGTATCAACCATATGTTCTAAAACCTTTGGGCCTGCAATATTTCCGTCTTTTGTGACATGCCCGACAACAATTACTGTGATGTTTTTATTTTTTGCCAGTTGCATTAAAAAATTACAACATTCCCTTATTTGAGAAACGCTCCCCGCAGAACTCGCCATATTTTGGGTGTAAATCGCCTGAATACTATCAATCACAACCACATTGGGCTTGATATTTTCGATCTCTTTTTTTATAAGTTCCAAATTCGTTTGGGGATAAATGTAAAGGCTCTCAGCTCTAATATCAAGCCTGTCGGCTCTCAGCTTAATCTGGTTTAAAGATTCCTCAGCAGAAACATATAAAACTTTTTTGTTGTTTTTGCATAAAAGCCCGCTAGTCTGCAAAAGTATTGTTGATTTACCGATTCCCGGATCTCCTGCAATTAAAACAAGTGAACCTTGAACCAACCCACCGCCTAAAACTCTGTCAAACTCGGAAATATTTGTGCTCATCCTAATTTCATTACTTAATTCAATTTCATTTAGTAATGAAGGTTTTTGCGTATTCAAAAAACATACGTTAGTTGGTGTTTGCACCAAATTTTGTTGGATTTCTTCAACCAAACTTCCCCAAGTCGAACATTCGGGACATTTTCCCAAATATCCTGCCGTTTCATACCCGCATTCTTGACATATCCATTTTGTCTTAACTTTCGCCATGGGTTGATTATAACAAAAAAGAACCCCATGCACAAGTAATCGGCTTTAATTATATCAATGGGTCGTATCCACCGGGGTGGAATGGGTGGCATTTGCAAACTCTTTTTGTGCCAAGCCAAAGTCCTTTTAAAATACCGTATTTTATCAGCGCCTGTTTTGTGTATTCCGAGCATGTCGGTACAAATCTGCACACTGAAGGGGTTAAGCTCGATATTTTTTGATAAATTTGGATTAATTTTATTAGGATTTTTTTAAGCATATTTATATTATATCAGCTTTAAAAAGTTTTCCTTAATTTTTGATTTTTCATTTTCAGAGATAGAGCCGATTTTTTTAAGAATAATTCTCTCATCAAGGCTAAAAATTTTATACCTGATTACACACTCGGTTTTGAGTCCTGTGCTTTCAAGTTCTTTTATCACAAAATCATTAGCCCAAGAACTGTTTTTAGCACTGAGCTTGCGGAAAAATTAGGAATTTTTCTCGCAATCTCCCTTGTCCGGCTCGCACCCATACCACCGGCTATCCCGCAGCTGCTATGGGTGCGAGCACTTCCAAGGTCGGACTTGAAAAATCTCAAAAAACTGTCATTTTTTGGATTTTTCCGCATCCTCACTGGTAATCATCGTCAATATCAGATGATTTGTTTTTATTTGATAATCTTTATTGCTCAAAATTAGAGCAGGTCGCTTTTTTGAACTATTTTTGTCCGTAAACGGAAAAGGCACAAGAACAATGTCGAATTGGTTATAAATCATTATACACTATTTTGGACTAAAATTTCAAGATAAAATGTAAACTTATGTAAAGGTTTTTGAAAATTGGAACACTTTTGGGCAAGATTTTTTTTCAGCGAGTTTATACTAAATGTAAACAAAAAGGAGAAAATCATGTTAAACAAAATAGGCCCCCCCCCCCCGAAATTGACTAAACACCCGTCTTTTGGTGCTAAGTTACCTACGACAGATATTTTAGAAGTTATAACTAATGTTGTTCTTGTAGCACATGGTACAGATGGAGTATTTAATGTGAATAAGACAATGACAGGCTTCCAAAGTCTTGAAGTTACTTCAAAATGTGCAAGGGAACTAAAAAACCAATTCCCTATATTAAAAAGAATTGCACGGAATGCAAAGAGGTTTTTCAAAGCCCCCAAAGACTTGTCCAAAATCGATAAATGGGTAGCTGCTCAAATAAAAATAATTGGCAGTCCCGAACTAGATGTTACCCCAATTCAGATAGATGAAAAAGATATTGCTACTATTGCTCAAGCAAGTCGCCGATTAGGTAGCAAGTAGGGTGCGGTTAAATCCGCACCACCATTTTTGATTATTATTACCATAACTTGATTATCACGATAATTTAAATCCTCAGAATAGCAAAATTATGTCGGTGCGGTTAAATCCGCACCCTACTTTACTCTTTTTTGATTTTTTGTTGTCGGGCAGGAATGCCCGACCTACTGAACGCTTTTGGGCTTGTTGCTGCCGTTTACCGTTTACTCCGCCTACGCATAGCTGCTCGTGTAATTTTCCCCAATCGTATCAACCGCCTCAACCTTAATATCCGTAATCAATTCAGAATAAGAGATTACCACAATCGTTGGGATGTGTCGTTCAAGTAGCTGATACAAAGGAAGTCTTATACGTGGCGAACACAAGATTACAGGTTGCTTCCCGACATTCTGGTGTGCTCTCATCAGCGTATTTGCAGTAGTTTCAATAAGCTCCTGAACCTGCATTGGATTCAATAAAAACATCGTTCCCAATTCTGTTCTTTGGCAACTGTCATCAAGAACTTTTTCCCAATCAGGAGAAAGGGTTAAAGCGTAGAGAATTTTGTCTCCCAAAACGTTTGAAAGACAAATCGGACGACCTAATGCGGCTCTTAGTCTTTCTGATAAAATATCAGGCTCTTTTGAGAACCTAGCGTAATCGCAAAGTCTTTCAAATATAAATATTATGTCCTTAATCGAAACTCGTTCTCGGATTAAGTTAACAAAGATCTTTCTTAAATCACTTGTCGAAATTATTACAGGCACCAAATCGTTGACAAGCGTAGGGTCTTGAGAACGCACCAATTCCATGAGTTTTAAGACATCGGTTTTTGTCATGACCTCGTCAACGTGTTTTCTCACACATTCTTGCAGGTGTGTAATTATAACATCTGTCGCATCAACCGCCATTACACCTTGTGATTGCTTTGCATCTTCTGCATTAATCCAGTATGCTTGAGTTTGGTACGTAGGGTCAACTCCGACTATCGCATCTTCAGGAACTGTTTTTCTAATCGCATCCCATTGATCGGCTATAACCATATATCGTTTAGGATAAACAAAACCTGTTGCAACAGTATTGCCACGTACTGAAATCAGATATTCTTCAGATTCGAGAGCTGAAGAATCCATAATTCTTATGTTTGGTATTATATAACCTAATTCGTCTGTTGTTCTCTGTCTCAGAGCCGCAATTTTGGCAAGCAATTGTCCTTCTTGGTCAGGGTCTGCAATAACAAGCAAACCAGCTCCGACTTGCAAACTCAAAACATCTACGCCTAACCGTTCATACATTCTATTTGGGTTAACCAAATCCTGCATGTTTTGACGAACGTTTTCCAATTGTCCCAACTGAGATTGAACATCTACATTAACAAGAACTGAAAATCCCGCAACAATTATAATAACTGCGAAGAATAAAAATGGCCCCCAAGGCAGTCCCGTAAAAGAACTTGTTGCTGCGATGAAAAACAAAAAGGCGCCGGCAAAAAATAAACTGTAAGGTTTGCTCATAATCTGGTTTGTCAAATCCGCACCTAATGATGAAGTTGCCGCAGAAGAACGTGTCATCAAGATACCCGCCGCAATTGCCATTAATAAAGACGGAACTTGTGACGCCAAACCATCCCCGATAGTTAAGAGTGTATATTTTGAAACGGCATCTGCGACAGGCATACCGTTCATTAACATCCCTATGCATAAGCCCCCGATAATGTTTATTATAACAATTATGATACCTGCAATCGTATCTCCCTTTACAAACTTCATCGCACCATCCATTGAACCGAAAAGATTTGATTCTCTTTGTAAGTCTTCTCTTTTCCTGACTGCTTCTTCAGGCGAAATCAATCCTGCATTAAAATCGGCATCGATTGTCATTTGTTTCCCCGGCATAGCGTCCAATGCAAATCTTGCGGCAACTTCCGCGATACGCTCGGCACCCTTGGTAATTACCATAAACTGGACTACGGTGATAATTAAGAAGATTACACCACCAACGATTAAATTCCCCCCCGTTACGAAGTTCCCGAACGCATGAATTACAGCTCCGGCATCACCTTTTGACAAAATCAAACGGGTTACTGCGATACTTAAAACAAGTCGAAACATCGTACCTAAAAGAATTATTGAAGGAAAAGATGCCAATTCAAGAGGTTTTTGAACGTACAAAGAAATCATCAGCAAAACAATTCCTAATGTTATATTTAAGCTTATCGAAAAGTTTATAATCCACTCAGGCATTTCAATCAGCAAAATTAGGATTAGCATCAATACGAAGACTGCTAAAAATATTTCACTTATCGGATTTCCGTTGTTTGATTGAGCCATTTGCTTAAATTCCTTTAAAAGCTTCCTTAATTATTTCCAGTTGAGTATTTACCGTTGCATCTACTATTCCGTTACTTGCTTGAACAATGCAACTTCCTATTTCTATTGTATCATCAGCAATAACATTTATTCTTGCTTCAAGCCCTATTGATGAGCTTATTTCGGCAACATTCGTTTTTACTATAGCCACTTCAGCGGGATTTACTTTTATACTAATCCTTGCTTCATCTCTGGAAATTGTTTTTAAAACGTCCAAAATTGTTGCTAAAATTATTTGAGGATCTTGCTCTATTTCATGTTTTACAATTTTTTTAGCAATATCAATACTTATCTCCAAAATATCAGGAGCTATATATTCAAAAACCTCCTGTTTTGCTTTCAAGAAATCTCCCAAAGCGCTTGTGAGTTGCTGAATATCATGTTTAGCTTTTTCAAGCCCCTCGTTGTAACCCTCTTTTGCCGCAGCATTTTTTATTGTTCCAGCTTCTTCCTGCGCTCTTGAAATTAAATTTCTATCATCAATTCTTCTGTAACCGCGACGGCGGTCTCCTCTTCTTCTTTCTTGTCTTTGAGCAAAATCTATATTATCTAAATCAAATAAATCAATCTTTGCATCTTCCATTTTAATTTCTGTTGTCGAGCGCTCCTTGTCAACTTTTTTGCTTATTAATTCACTTCTTTTTTTAATAATCATAAAACGTTTTCCTCCAAATGTTGTGCGATTATACTTGCAACTTTAGAAGGCATTGGAGAACATTCCCCAATATACGCTTTTTCAATAAATGCTTTTACATTAGGGCGTTCTTTGGTGATTATTCTTTCTATATTATCTTTAGGCAACTTTTCAAAAACTTTCTTCATTCTCAAAAGAATTTTATCTGCGCTGATATATTTTGGCTCAGGTAAACTAATTTTTATTTCCTTTAGACATCGCATGGTTATGTCTTTATCTAATTTTTTCTCCAAATCGGGCATTTGCATATATTGAATAACTGTTTGAGCATCGTGCGTATCAAATTTATTTAAAATTGTCTGAACCTTATCCTGAGAAATTTGTTTCAATATCAGTGCAACTGAAGCCAGCTTTAGGATTTTGGAACTTGATTGATGACCTTTTTCTTGAACTTGAGATTCTGTATTAGCATTAAGTTCTGCTTTTTGTTTTTGTAATTGTTCCATCATATCATCGATATTCGATTGATGTGTTGCTTTTTCAAATACTTCTGAATCTATGGCTTTACGTTCTTGTAATTCTTCAAGTGCAGCTTGATAAGCTTTTTTGACATGATGTTCAACAATTTGAAGTATTTCATCCTGCGGCAATCCCTTTGTAATAGTTTGTTTACCAATTTCAAAGATAGTGAATGCAATTTTTTGCATGACGCTATCCCAATAATCAGGAATGATGCCTGCTTTTATTAAATCAACCGATTTATGGAACGACCATTCTGCAATAATTTGAGTTATAAGCATTCCCTGATCGACATTAAAATTAGCGGTTTCATCGTTATATATTGCTTCTCCGCAAAGAGTAGCGAAATTTTTGATAGTATTTATTACATAAGTTTTTTGAAACTCCTGAAAATCCGCAGGAAGAAGATCGCCCGCTTGCGAAGCGAGTTCCTGCGCAAATCCTTGATAATCAAAACCCTCTATTGCCATAATTGTTTTTGTAACCTCTCGCCTTTTTGTTTTAGTGAGAGGTGAGTGGTTACAAAAATATTCCTCTCACTTCTCACTTTGTTAACCTTTTTCTATCCAATTCTTAATTTTTTCCCCTGCATCTTCTTCATCCAAGCCTTCCAAATCTGAGGTTAAATCTCTAAGTGTATTATCAAGATCGCTTGCATACGGTGATACAACCTCTCTCTTTTGCTGTTCAATGAATCCCTGAGCCATTTTAGATTGTTTTTCGGTTAATTCCGCAGCTTTCAAATGGACATCTCGAAGTTGAAGTTCTTGATCGTGAGTTTTTTCTTGCAATTGTATCAATTCTTCTCTTTGTCTGTCTTGAGAAGCTTTTACTTTTGCGGAAATATATTTTAAACCTCCAACAAGCCCTATAACAATTGCCGCAATTGCAAGCCACCAAGGATTTCCTGTTTCATCAGGCTTTGGCAAATTGGCAACTCTATCGGCGGCTAAATAAGGATCAATTGAATCTGAAAGCGCAATCGTAATGTTATTTGCATTAACTTTAGGACCTGCTGCCCCTGCAATTAAATCTTTTAATTCTTTCAATGTCGTATCAGAAGGCAAGGCACTCTTTTCCAAGGTGACCGCGACTGAAACTTCTTCTATAACTCCTGCTTTCGTATATTCACTAATCTGAGTTTTTGAAACTCCATATTGGGTTTCTCTTGCAGAGCGTGCATAATTTCTATTTTGGGAGGAATTTGCCTTACCTGTTTGTGATAATCCGGGAGGCATATAAACACTTACGGCACCGCCGTTATCAGAATCCTGACTTTTATCTCCCAAGCCTTCAGTAAATGTTTGTTCGCTTACGGAGGTTTTTTTGTTAGGGTCATAATTTATACTTGTTGTTTCAATGGGTGATTGACGTAAGAATGTACTGACTGTTGCCACATAGTTGCCTTTTCCAAGTAATCTGTCTAATTGAGCATTTACTTTTTGTTGCATGTATTTATCATTTTCTTCCGCTCTATTAGCCATATCATCTTCGTCATTGATAATGCTGGAATAAACATTTCCGTTTGTGTCCGTAATTGAAATATTCTCAGTAGCAATACCTGTTACACTGCCTAAAAGCAGGTTTGTAATGGCTTTGATTTTTAATTGATCAAGCTTATCCCCGCTGGGAATTGTTACCTGAACTGTTGCTGTTATGGGTTTTTGCATTGATGTAAACATTGTTTGTTCCGGAATAGAAATAAACACCGATGCATTTTCTATCGGAGGAATTTTCCTGATAAGTCTTGCAAGTTCTCCATTTATTGCTCTTGCAAGTCTAATTCTTTTATCTTCTTTTGTTGAAGTAAAATCACCTTTGTCAAAAATTTCTAGCCCAACATTTTGGTCCATAAGCCCACTTTTTACTATTGCCAAAAGCGACCTATCCCTCTGAGATTGAGTATATTCTTTTAAATAAATGGTTGATTTTGTACCATCTATTTTTCTATCCGCATTAATCCCTTCTCGAGCCAAAAGCGCCTGAATTTCGATGGCTTTACCTAAATTATCCGTAGTCAATAAATCCAAAGGTTCTTTAATCACTTTTTCTTTGATAACGCCTTCCTTTGTTGTGCCCTTAGACGATGAAACAACGCCCACAGTTATACTAAGTGCAAGTATCACAATTATCGCTCCTATAATCGTGTACAATAAAGGTTTGTTTTCTAGTAGTTTTTGAAAATCCATTATTTACATCCCTGCCTTTTGGTTTAAAGCTTGAAGGGTTGAAGGATTGTGGGACTGAAAGGCTTTATCGAGTTCCATATTTCGCTTTCTTCTTACCCCTTACCCTTTTTTCTTACCCTATAATATTATACAATTTTTTTACCAATATGTATATATTATTAAGTTTACACTGATATTTGCATAATTTTGTCATACGCTTGAATGACTTTTGACGTAATTTGCGTTGCAACATTGACACTTATCTCAGCTTTAGCCATTGCAGTCATAACATCATGAATATCAACATCACTATTCTCGGACATAGAAGCACTTAAAAGCTGGTCAGGTGCACTTAAACTCTGATTTAAGTTTTGAACAAGCCCCGACATAACTCCCTTGAAGCTTGTTGATGAAACTTCGCTTATCTGATCAAGTTTTGGAGATGCAATAGATGGCATAGAGCCAAGTTTCATACCGGCTTCACCGTTTTGCACATGCCCGCTTAAGTTTATTTTTGGGGTGTAAAAACCATTTGTCATTTCTTTACCTGCTACTTTCTGATACTTATGTCTTGTTACGAACTATTTCTTTTGCAAATTCAGTTTTTTTGTCAAAAATCATATGTATGGCTTAGGACTTAAGACTAAAATCATTTATATTATGTAATGAGTTTGCGGAAAAATTGCAAAAAATTGTCATTTTTTGAAGTTTTCCGCATCCTCAATGGCGTTAAAATCTTTTTAATGACTTTTAATTCAAAATCATTAAATTGTTAATAAATTTTAATAGTTGTTAGAAAAAAGTTAATTATTTGCTTTTATTTGTGCTTAAATCAACATGAGACAGAGGGAAAAATTATGAAAAATATCAAATTTTTAACGCCTAAGACAGAAGAAGTGAAGAATACGGATTTATGTGAATTTATGTCAATTGATTACGACATAACAGATTTGGCGAACAAAATTTATGCGACAAAAGGTTTAAAGCTCAACACTTTAAACTTAAAAAAAAGTAATCCAAATATAGTTTAACGAATAAACGTAAGGAAACTTTACCCATTAACCCATTTTTTGAAAAAATTTATTCCCGCATCGGAGCTTTTTTCAGGGTGAAATTGTAGTGCCACCAAGTTTTTATATTCAATGGAAGATGCAAATTCAATGTTGTAGTTACATGTTGAGGAAATTACGTTTTTGTTTTCAGGTACTACGTAGTATGAGTTTACAAAGTAAAAATAATTATCTTCAAGAAACGAATTATTTTGGGTTGTATTAATTTTATTCCAACCTATTTGAGGTATTTTCCCTTTAGTAAATTTTTTCACTTCACCTTTAATTATGCCCAAACCTTTTATATCCGGCGCTTCTTCGCTCTTTTCAAACAGTACTTGCAAGCCTAAGCAAATACCTAAAAATTTCGCGTTATTTTCTATAGCATTTTTTATAGGGAGGATAAGATTTTTATTTTCAAGATTTTTCATTGCTTGAGAAAAATGCCCCTGCCCTGGGAAAATTATTTGTTCGGCTTTTTCAATTTCTGTTGGTGCCGATGAAATATGATATTTTTCACCCAAAAATTCCAACATGTTGCAAATGCTTTTTAAATTTCCAGCTTCATAATCAATTATTGTAATCATGAATTTATTTTAGCATGAAAAAAGAGCCCTGAATTTCTTCAAGGCTCTTTTTAAATTTTTATTAAACTTTTCTTTTACGAGCAGTTTCGGATTTACGTTTTCTTTTTATGCTTGGTTTTTCGTAACGTTCGCGTCTTTTAATTTCAGATAAAATCCCAGCTTTTTGAATTTTTTTCTTAAATCTACGAAGAGCACTTTCAATACTTTCGTTTTCACCTACTTTGATTTCCGGCATTAGTTTTTCACCACCTTAAATATTCACATTTCTACTAGCTAAAGCTATATTAATACAAACATAATTATAAATCAAGTAAAAACTCAGTGTTATTTATAATAATCAGGATTAATTCTCGCAAACTTAACTCCTTTGTAGAAGTATTGTAGAATTTGATAGGCATTATAGCCCTTTTTAGCTAAGTTATTTGCTCCATGTTGTGACATACCTACTCCGTGTCCGTTTTTTTTGATATTATCATCAAAAGACGGAACGGATTTCAAGTAGGGCAAGTTTTTTGTCCAAACATCGGAAGAACTGGAAGTTTGCCCTCCTGCAGAGGCTGAATAGTAAGCGGGAATAATTTTAAGATTGTAAATTAAAACAATCCCCTTGGTTTCCTCCACAGCTTGGTTAGTTCTTGACGCTTCTGCGCTGGCTCCGCCATAGGCTTGATCTTCAGGCGTATCTTTTAAGTCATATCCTGAATTAGCGCGTTTTCCTAAATTTGCGAGGGCATAACTCCTTGCAGCAACCGCTTGTGCTTTATGTGCTTCATAATTCCAACCCGAAGGCATTTCTGAAGGTACCACGCCTCTAATATAATCCTCTATTTCTACATTGTTGACTACGGTCAGAGCCCCGCTTCTGTTATAAACAATAAAAAATCCTCTGTACCATTTTCCTTTTGCGCTTATATATCCGCCCAGAGCGGGTTTTATTACTGCATAATTCGTTTTTAGGTCGAAAAAATCTCCTTGGATTTTAATAGCAATACTGTTTTTGTAAGCTCTGATTTCATAGCCTTTCATCGCCGGCATTGTGTACAAAAGTTTGTTTGTTTGGGCATTTAGGATTTGTCCTTGCGAGGAAGTGCCTATAAAAGTCCTGCTTACACCGTTCTGCAACCCTATTTTGATGGCAAAACAAGGTATACTAAACACAAATTGTATAAACAAGACCATTATTAAAATTAAAATCTTTTTCATGAATATTACTGCCAATCCCCTCACAATAATATTATAATTCAAAAAACAAAAAGTCATTAGGTTTTAAAAAATTTTAACATATTACATTTTTCAATTTGGTATAATTTTCAATTCTACTCTTAAACTCATGCAACCCCACAAC
The DNA here is from genome assembly GCA_903885635.1 of uncultured bacterium. GTDB lineage: Bacteria > Cyanobacteriota > Vampirovibrionia > Gastranaerophilales > Gastranaerophilaceae > CAIPUE01. The sequence continues at coordinate 7,825 of CAISJE010000180.1, read as the reverse complement.
TGTCGGCTTGACATTATTATATTATTCATAAATGTTATAATTGTTATTAAGGTCCGCATTAATTGAATGCGGGAAAGAAGTAAAAATGAAAATAGCATTAATATCACCTATCGCTTGGAGAACACCGCCTAGGCACTATGGTCCTTGGGAAAATATAGCTTCATTGATTTGCGAAGGATTGATTAAAAAAGGGATTGATGTTACTTTGTTTGCAACGGCGGATTCAATCACAGCCGGGGAGCTTTGTGCGATATGTCCACGTGGTTACGAAGAGGATGAAACGGTTGAACCTAAAGTCTTTGAATGTTTGCATATATCAGAGGTTTTTGACCGTGCGGATGAATTTGATTTGATACATAACAATTTTGACTTTTTACCGCTTACTTACAGCGGACTGGTTAATACTCCTGTGCTTACGACAATACACGGGTTTTCTTCACCCGCAATTCTTCCTGTTTACGAAAAATATAACCGAAAAACGCATTATGTTTCAATCAGTAATTCCGACAGGTCTGAAAAACTCGATTATATAGCGACAATTTACCATGGGCTAAATCTTGAACAGTTTACGTTCAAAAAAGAAGCGGGTAATTATTTGTTGTTTTTTGGGCGCATACACCCTGATAAAGGTGCAAAAGAGGCAATCGAAATCGCAAAATTATCAGGTAAAAAATTAATTATGGCAGGGATAATTCAAGACCAAGATTATTTTGATAAAGAAATTTCTGTGCATTTTTCTGAAAATATCACTTATATCGGCAGTGTCGGACCTGAAAAGAGGGACGAATTGTTGGGCGGGGCTTACGCCTTGTTGCATCCGATATTTTTTGCAGAACCGTTTGGACTTTCAGTTGTCGAAGCTATGGCTTGCGGAACTCCTGTAATCGCCTTTAATAAGGGAAGTATGCCCGAATTGATTGATGACGGTAAAAACGGATTTATTGTTTCAAATGTTAAAGAAGCTGTGAATGCCGTTGGAAAAATTTCTCAAATAGATAGACAATGTTGCAGAAGTACAGTTGAAAAAAGATTTAGCGTGGAGATAATGGTTGATAATTACATTGAAATTTACAAGCAAATTCTTGATATGTCTAAAGGGATTGATTTGAGAAAAAATGATAAAATGCAATTAAGATAAAATGAGGGGGGGGATATAGATTGATGAAAAATCAAATAGTAACAAGATACAAAAAAAATCCTATTCTGACTAAAAACGACGTGCCGTATCCAGTTCATACAGTGCATAACGCAGGGGTTGTAAAATATAACGGCAAGTACATAATGCTGTTTCGTTCGCATTTACAAAACGGTCGTTCCATAATAGGCATGGCACAAAGTAAGGACGGTTACAATTTCAATGTCGAACCTGAACCTTTCTTAACCCCATCTACGGACGCGGTTTTCAGCGAATACGAGAAATACGGTGTAGAGGATGTTCGAATAAGCCAAATTAATGACGATTTTTTGCTTACATACAGTGCTTATTCAAAACATGGTGTTCGTATAGGACTTGCTAAAACCAAGGATTTTAAAACGGTAGAGCGAATTTCTTTGATTACTCAATCCGATTTGAGAAACGTGGTTATTTTCCCTGAAAAAATTAACGGCCAATACGTCAGACTGGATAGGCCCCATTCTGAAATTTCAAAATGGGCTATCTGGGTATCGTATTCGCCTGACCTAATTCACTGGGGGAATTCCAAAGTAATAATAAAGCCCGAACCATATCACTGGGATGAGATGAAAATCGGACCGGGGGCAACTCCAATAAAAACGGATAAAGGCTGGCTAAACATCTATCACGGGGTTTTTGAAACCATGGCTGGTGCTGTGTATCGCCTAGGTGTTGCTTTGCACGATTTGAAAGACCCTTCAAAAATCATAGGGGTTTCAGACGACTGGATTTTGCAACCCGAAGACCCGCATGAAATTACGGGATATGTTTCAAATGTTGTTTTCACCTGCGGTGCGGTTTTAGAAGATGACGGCAATATAAAAATTTATTGGGGTGGCGCTGACAGTGTTATGTGTGTCGGAACTGCCAAGGCTAGTGAGTTGATTGATTTATGTATTAATAATTCGAGAAAAGCAATGTGACGAGGTAAACGGTAAACGGTAAACGGCGGCAAGAAGTCCGAGGTCATTAACGTAGGGTGGGTTCCCTAACCCACCGTCAATAAGCCCCCAAAAGGGAAAAGGGAAAAGTAAGCGAGAACCGTAAAACCGTTTACCATTTACTGTTTACCATTTACCTCGTTTAAACCGTTCAGCTTTTCAGCCATTCAGCAAAACAAAAAAGGAATTAAAAGAATGTTAAAGATTAAAAGAATAGATGAAAAATTTTTACCGAATTGTTCGCGTGTTATTATAAAACCACATATTCCAAAAGAAGAAGATCGCATACATAGAATTATAGCAAGAGTTTTGAGCTTATCCGAGGAGCAAGTGGAGCAAATATTGGGTAGAGTAACTACGAATTTTTCTAATCGGCATAAGCATATTTGGGATGCGTTTGACACAAACTATAACGAAATAAAAAGATTTATACCTCATGATTTACAGATGAGCAATAATAGACGTGCGCTTTTGGGTGCTTATTTTTCTTGTGAATACTCAATTCAGGCAGCGGCGTTTTTTAACCCGTCAATTGTCGCTCACCCAGACCAAAGCGGAGTGGAAAAAGATAGTTTACGCTTTATTTTAAGCTTTCGCTCAGTAGGTGAAGGGCATATTTCTTCGATCGAATTTAGAAGTGGAGTTGTGGACAAAAATTGTGAATTTGTCTTTGATAAAGTAAGCCCCTACGCAGAAAGAGCGAATATTGCAAGTAATCCCATTTATGATAAAACTACCTTCTTTCGAAAACTCACAGAGATGCAAAAAACCGAAAATGTGATTTCTAAGATGGTTTATGATTTACTTCCTGATGAATTTTTGCTTTCAGATTTAATGGGCGTTTTGGAGATGGTTATAGATTCTGAGCACAAGGATGTCGGTGAAAACATAATGTGGCTTGCAAAATCTAATTACGAGCTTCAATTCAAACTTGAACAGGAATTATCAGAAAAAATTATTTTCCCTGCTTCGCAAAACGACAGCAATGGAATTGAGGATGCACGATTTGTCCGTTTTGTGGATGATGACGGAAGTGTTACTTATTATGCGACTTATACGGCGTATAACGGACATAAAATTCTGCCTCAAATTATTGAAACCCAAGATTTTCTTACGTTTAAGATGATTACACTAAACGGAGAATTTTCAAAAAACAAAGGCATGGCACTTTTTCCTCGAAAAATTAACGGCAAATACATGATGATATCTCGTGTTGACGGAGAGAATTTGTACTTGATGTCTTCTGATAACATCCACTTTTGGCATAATGCAGAGCTTTTAAAAGTACCTGAAAACTCTTGGGAATTCGTGCAAATAGGCAATTGCGGTTCACCTATCGAAACAGAGTACGGGTGGATTTTGCTTACCCATGGGGTAGGTCCGATGAGAGAATACTCCATTGGAGTTATCCTACTGGATATTGAAAATCCCGTAAAAATCATAGGTAATATGAGTGAGCCGTTGCTTAGTTGCAATCAAGAAGAACGCGAAGGATACGTGCCGAACGTGGTTTATTCCTGCGGGGCGATACTACATCACAAAAACTTGATTATACCTTACGCAATGTCAGATACCTGCTCGGGAATAGCGACCATCGCATTATCTGAATTATTTAATAATATACAAAAAGGAAAGGGACTCAAAAACTATGTTAAATCCACGTAAAAATGATAATATCGGAAAAATTGCCGTAATAGGTAACTACCTCCCAAGGCAATGCGGTATTGCCACTTTTACTACAGATTTAAGCCAATCACTGGCAAGAGAATTAAGACAAGAAAAAAATTTAATAAACGTTGCCATGGATGACATCCCCGAAGGATACAAATATCCACCTCAAGTTAAGTTTAGAATAAGACAAAATGTTCAGTCCGATTATTTTTGGGCAGCTGATTATCTAAATGCTAACCAGTATGATGCAGTTATCGTCCAACACGAGTTCGGTATTTTTGGCGGAGAAAACGGCTCGCATATTTTACATATGATTAAATTTCTAAAAATGCCTGTTATTACAAACTTACATACAGTGCTTGAAAACCCGACCGATGGTCAGCGAAAAATTATGAAAGGGCTGGCGAAATATTCTGACCGATTGCTTGTAATGAGTAAAAAAGCTGTTGATATTCTTACAAAAGTTTATGATATAGACAGGGAAATGATTTCTTTTATTCCGCACGGAATTCCTGATACTACTTTTAAAACCCCCGGATTGTTTAATAAAAGTTTCGGGTTTGAGAATAAGGACGTAATACTAACCTTTGGGCTTCTTGGACCTGATAAAGGGATTGAAACAATGATTGAGGCGATGCCTAGTATTATTGAAAAACATCCAAACGCAATGTATGTCATAGTAGGACAAACCCACCCGCATATCCTTGAAAAATCAGGTGATTCATACAGGCACGATTTGCAGCAGTCGATTAATAAATTGGGGATGGAAAACCATATTGTATTTCATAACCACTTTGTCAAGCTCGACACGCTTATTCAATACCTTCAAACAGCAAAAATTTACGCCATACCTTATCTAAAAAAAGAACAAATCACCTCAGGAACACTCGCTTACGCTCTTGGAGCAGGTACGGCTGTTGTATCGACACCGTTCTGGCATGCAGAAGAATTGCTTGCGGACGGACGAGGAAAATTGGTTCCGTTCAACAACGCTATGGCAATGGCTGAGGAGATTAACAATCTGTTGTCGAATGACCACGAACGAGAAATAATGAGGGTTAAGGGCTATCAATACGGTAGGGCTATGATTTGGAAAGAGGTTGCAAAACGCCATTTGAAAGTGCTTTCTGAGATTAAAGAAAGAAAATTGCTCGAAAATGTGCAAGAGGTTGGGATTAAGTATAATAAAATATTTAACGATTTGCCTGAAATAAATTTATCACATTTGAAAACCTTGACAGATGATACCGGACTGTTGCAACACGCAAAATATACGATTCCGAACCTTCACCACGGTTATTGCGTTGATGATAACGCTCGAGGATTAATCGCGATTACGAAATATTATTCGCTTAGGAAGGAAAAAGAAGTTTTTCCTTTAATCCAAAAATATTTAGGATTTTTGTTCTACGCTTTTAACGAAGAAAACGGACGGTTTCGTAATTTTATGTCTTATGACCGCAGATGGATGGAGCTTGCGGGAAGCGAGGATTCGCACGCACGGGCGTTGTGGGGGCTTGGGACAACAGTAAAAGATGCACCCGACGGTTCAATCAGGAACATGGCTATGCGATTGTTTCTGGATGCTTTGCCTGTTGTCGAACATTTCACCTCCCCTCGAGCATGGGGCTATGCAGTACTTGGCTTACAGGCTTATTTATCGATTTACGGCGGTGATGTTTCGGCTCGAAAACTTCGTGATGATTTAGCAAAAAAAATACATCAACTGTTTAAAAATAATTCTTCCGAGGAATGGTTTTGGTGCGAAGATACGGCGACTTACGCAAACGCAGTTTTGCCTCACGCGTTAATTATTGCGGGAAAAGGCATGTCGGATTCTGAGATATACGAAACAGGGATAAAAGCTTTAGAATGGCTTTTGAAAATTCAGACGGCACCGAACGGACATTTGTCGATAATCGGCAACAACGGCTGGCTTGATGTGAACGGAAACCGCTCTATGTTTGACCAACAGCCGATTGAGGTTAAAGGGTTGATTGATGCGTGTTTGGATGTTTATATCGCAACAGGCGACAAAAAATGGTTTGAGGAAAGCGAAAGATGTTTGGGTTGGTTCTTGGGGCAAAACGACTTGCAGCTTCCTGTTTGCGACTACAAAACAGGCGGATGCTCAGACGGGCTTGAAAGACAGGGGATTAACGCCAATCAAGGTGCCGAATCAACGCTTGCTTGGATAATTTCATTAATAAATGTCCATACCGCGATGGGATTACAATTTCATTTGGACGAAAATATAATGCTAAAGCCGAGCGATTCGTTGTCATCAGTAAAAAAGTGATTTTAGTAAAATTGCCCTGACGCTTTCTAATCTGTATCTTGTAAAATTCTCGTCTTTGATGTAAATTAATGTATGTACGATTACAAAAAAAGGAGAGTCCAAAAACATGACAAATTTGAGTGAAAGAAAATTAGTTGGAACAGAAGAAATGTTCAAAAAAGCCCTAGCCGGCAAATACGCAATCGGCGCATATAACGTTAATAATATGGAGATTTTACAAGCGATTGCAGAAGCGGCGGAAGAAACAAGATCGCCGATTATTTTGCAAGTTTCTGCAGGTGCAAGAAAATATGCTAACCAAACATACTTAATCAAACTTGTTGAAGCTGCTTTGGCGACAACTACCGTTCCTATTGCACTTCACTTAGACCATGGTGCGGATTTTGAAATTTGTAAATCTTGTATCGACGGCGGATTTTCATCAGTTATGATTGACGGTTCAAGATTTGACCTAGAAGGCAATATTGCACTAACTAAGCAAGTTGTTGAATATGCTCACGAAAGAGGAGTTTCGGTTGAAGCTGAGCTTGGTAAGTTAGCCGGTGTTGAAGATGACGTTAACGTTTCAGCTGCTGACGCTAAATATACTAATGTTCAAGAAGCTGTCAGATTTGTTACAGAAACAGGTTGTGATTCTCTAGCAATAGCTATTGGAACAAGCCATGGTGCTTACAAATTTGCAGGTGAAGCGAAATTGGATTTCGAAAGACTCGGACAAATCAAAAAAGCCTTAGCTGAAGCAGGTTTTCCTGATTATCCAATCGTTTTACACGGTTCGTCTTCCGTTCCAAAGGATTTGGTAGAAAAATGTAATAAATACGGAGCTAAATTGCCTAATGCTCAAGGTGTTCCTGAAGATATGTTGTCTTTCGCCGCTAAAAACGGTGTAGCTAAAATCAACATTGATACTGATTTAAGATTGGCAATGACTTCAACAATCAGAGAATTCTTTGTAGAAGAACCTTCTAAGTTTGACCCTAGAGAATATATGGGACCGGGTAGAACGGCAGTTAAAGAACTTGTTAAACATAAAATGGAAGTTCTCGGTACCGCAGGACACGCTCAGTAAGTAAAAAGCAAAATGTACAATATAAAAAGTAGGTTGGATTTACTGACCTACTTTTTTAAAACTTGATTATTGATTTTGATTGTGTTTAGATATAATTATCAAGGCGTCCTCTTACGCCATCAAGTCAAGAATCAAGCGGCGGATTCTTAACAGTAGAAAAGAACAAAAAAGGAATAAAAAACATGTTAAAAATAAGACTAAAAAGACTGGGCGCTAAAAAATCCCCTGCATACAGAATTATCGTAATTGAAGCAATGACAAAGCGGGAGGGCAGACCGGTTCAAGAATTGGGACACTACAATCCGAAAACAAAAATCATGAAGTTAGATAAAGTAACGGCTCTTGATTGGATTAAAAAAGGTGCTCAACCAACAGATACAGTTAAATATCTAATCGATAACTGTACAGACGAAGGCACATTGAATTACAAGCCAAAGACTGAAAAGAAATTGTCTAAGAAGGCAGTTGCGAAACTAGAAGCTGAAAAAGCGGCTAACGCAAAGGCTGCTGAAGAGGCTAAAGCTGCAAAAGCTGAAGAAGCAAAAACTAAGGCTGCAGAAGCTGCAACCGTAACGGAAGCAGAAGTTCCTGCTGAAGTTGAAGTTCCTGCCGAGACAGTTGAAGCTCCAAAAGCAGAAGCGTAAATTTTAAAATATATATTTAAGGGTCGG
>CAISJE010000179.1 GCA_903885635.1 uncultured bacterium | reverse complement strand
TTCTAAAATCAAAAATCATCATTCCTTGTTCTTAAATCGCTTATTAATCCTTTGGATAATTGCACTACTCCTTGCTTGTAATAAATTTGCTGTTTTTTTGATTTACGAATAGCGATCAACGATTTTTGATTTTAGAAGTGAAAAAAAAATCAAATCCCAAATCTCAAATTCCAAATTCAAAGGGGGAAATCAGAACTCCCAAATCTATACTACTATATCAAAAGTTGTAGATTGTCCATGCCTGAAATAGGTTGACCAAAAACGAGTAATTTTATTAACCTAAAAACAGAAAAAAATGGAACAATTAACTATCAAAAAAAAGCTAAGAATACAACGTTATTTTAGTGAAGATTTTAAGATTCAGAAAGTAAAAGAAATCGAACAAAACCTAATTAGTATAAGTGAACTTAGCAGGCTTTATCAGGTAAGCGCTACCTCGGTTTACCAATGGATTCATAAATATTCCCTACATTTGAAAAAAGGAGTAAACCAAGTTATAGAGATGGAAAGTGAATCAAGAAAGGCCAAGCTGTTACAAGTTCGATTATCAGAACTGGAACGTATTATCGGTCAAAAACAGCTTCAAATAGATTATCTTGAAAAAGTAATCGAATTAAGTTCTGAAGAAATAGGATTTGATCTTAAAAAAAAAGTTGCTATAGAGCCGTTGAGTGGTTTCAACGAAACAAAGGGAGGTGGAAAATGAAAGATGTCTATATTTTGGCAAATATAACCAAGCAGGCCTTCCATCAACATCAGCGATTGGAAGAAAAAGAAGCCGTTTCTATAGAACTTATTTTTCTGAAAGTAGATGCAATAAGGGTCGTACACCCTAAAATCGGGGTAAGAAAGATGTATGATATAATCGCCCAGGGAGAGATGGGCAGAGATAAGTTTGAAGAGTTATTATTGCATAACGGTTATCGTGTGCACTATCCAAAAAACTATACCAGGACAACCTATTCTGTAAAATGCTACCAATATAAAAACCTAATAAAAGGAATTGAGTTGACAGGTATCAACCAGCTTTGGCAAAGCGACATTACATACTTCTGGTCAGGTACTCGGTTCTACTATCTAGTTTTTATTATTGATGTTTACTCACGGAGGATCGTAGGCTATAATGCAAGCATCTCAATGGAAACAAAAGGGAATCTGAATGCATTAGAGATGGCATTTAAAGTTCGAAGAATGAAAAATTGCAAAGGTCTTATCCACCATTCCGACAGGGGTAGCCAATATGCTTCTAATGCATATACAAAACTGCTTGAATCAAAAAAATGTATCATAAGTATGTGTGATTCAGCATACGAGAATGCATATGCAGAAAGAGTAAACGGTATTATTAAAAATGAGTATATGGCAAATTGGTCATGCTCTAATCTCAGCGATATTGAAAAATGGCTGAAAAGAGCTGTAGATGCATACAATACAAGCCGTCCGCATAATAATCTTTTAAATAAATTGGCTCCGATAAGTTTTGAGAAATATATTTTATCTTTGAGTGCCGAAAAAAGACCGAAAGTGACAATTTATACCGAAGGTCAAAAGCAGGAGGTGAACCATGAGTAGCCTCCTGTTTTTAAAATTTTTCGAACATCTAGTTCTTCAAAATTTTGCCGAAAAAAGACCTCAGTTTCTAATTACCCGAAGTGTGAAAAAAGGAGTTTATAATTGATGAAAAAAAGTCAACTAATTTCAGGCATCGAGGCTCCATCAATCCGTAATCCGAAATCGACCATCCGAAATCCGCAATTCTTTAAAATTGTGAACAGGGTTGATTCTTTTATAGGTTAATTTTATGGAGTAGTTGCCATTAGTTTTTATTACGGTAATTGTTTTGGAAGTTGCATTCACATCAATTCCGGTATTAGGTGCATGGGGCTTTATTTGGGCATCGTAGTTACTAATGTCAGGTCCGTAAGGCGAGCAAACGATATCGAAATAGCAGATCG
>CAISJE010000178.1 GCA_903885635.1 uncultured bacterium | reverse complement strand
TTTAAACGCCATATCTATATTCATCTCATCCTCCATAAAATTAAACAATACATCTGTATTCTTTAATTTTAAAAGAAATAAGCTTGATTATCATACTTTAGATAGGTTATTTTTATTCTATTTCGCAATATGTCTAATATTTATTTACGAAATTTTCAATTTTCCTGCAGCCTTAAAGCAAAATTGCATAATCCCTGTAATTAGTAAAGCAAATCAGTATTTTTTGCTTTAAATTCCTTTTCATACAGTTTTGCCCATTGGATAAATTTATAATATCCTTGCATTTTTGCAAAAATATAGCCATGGACTCCGTCAAAAATCCCACCTTTTAAGATGTAAAATTTAAAAAATTCAAAACAGGGTCTTGTGAAAAGTTTGAAAAGCGAAAACTTTTTGCCTTTGTCTACAAATCTTTTTAACTCAAAATCCGTATATCTGTCGATTTTTTCGTTGAAACAGCTGATAGAGGGCATATGGTAGTGAATTATATGTAAATTTTTGCCCTTAATCCACAAATCTTCACCTTCATGCGTAATAGGCATTTGGTGAATCGCGTCAGTGTAAGTACAAACACCTTTTTTCCAAAAACGTTTACAACCTGATTGATACCATGAGCGAAGTATTTTCCCGTCCATAGCGGTCTCTCTCGCCAGATTACACGCAAAATAATTTGGTTTTGGGTTATTTGCATAATTTTTCAAATATTGCCAAAGCTCAGGGGTGACAATTTCATCTGCGTCCAAGACTAAAATCCAATCTCCGCAAGCCTGTTCCATCGCCCAGTTTCTTGCAGGTTCAACAATTCCTGTTCGTTCATGATAAACAATTTTACAACCAAATTTTTGGGCTATTTCAATTGTTTTATCTTCCGAATACATATCACAAATCAAAATTTCATCTGCTTGCGCAACGCTCTCAAGACATTCTTTAAGAAGTCTTTCTGCGTTTAAAGTGTTTATTACTACCGAAATCGTTGACATGATTGCCTCCTATTTAAAATATAGTGTAACATTTTTTTTAATTTTCCAGTTGAATCCACGTTTTTGGGATTACATCCGTTTGTATAATTTCATCGTCATTGAACCATTTCTTAGGCGCAACAACAATCTTGCTTGGGTTCTGATTAAGCCAAGCTCCCCACCATGAAAAAGAACTGTTTGCGATAATATTATGAGTACACAAACTCATTAAACGCATATCTTCATAACTTTTTGTTCCTGTATTATGAGAAACAAAAACGCATGGATGGTTCAATTTTAGATTTTTTTTAACCCATTCAATATCATCGGAAAAAACAAGCAAAATAGGTTCAGAGCAGTGCTTAGTAATATAATCAACTGCCCTTTTGTAATAATCTAAACTGCAATTTGCATAAACATTTTTGTAACGTTCTTTTTGAATATAATCGCCTCTTCTTATATGTAATGCAATGGATTCTGTTGAATAAAGTTTATTAATAATTTTTTGGTTTTTTTCATCAGGAGGTGCTTCAAATCTAAAATCTTCTCTTAATTTTTGTTCGATGCATTTAAAATATAATTCACTTTGGAAAAACCCCTCAATATAAGTATTCGCTTTTATTTCACTTATGCGTGGCTCAAAATTAAATTGTTTTTCTGAATACAAACTGTACCCTAAAAGTTTTTGCTCATTTAACATTTTTCTTAAATTCCAAATTACATTCAGTTTAAATTTAGTAATCGGATTTTTAACAAATTCAGGTTTTATTTGGAAAATATTAAGCTGGTAATCCCTTGCATAATGCTTGCTAAAATACGACATGTCCAAACTAACATCCATATCAGTTGTTTCTTGTATCATTCTTGAAAGAGCCCATTGAAACATTTGGTTTCCGAGCCCGCCGTTAAGCTTCATAATAACACTGTTTTTTGCCACCTTCTTATCCTTAACTGTAATCTGAATATTCTTGTGAGTCTTTTTTCCATTTTTCTTCTGAAACTTTAAATGCATGGTTCCAGAATTTTTCTATCGCATAGGTTTCACGCTCTTCTTTGTGCAAAATATGAACAACAACATCACCATAATCCAACAAATTCCAGCGATTTTTCAAATCATGTTCCTGACCGTTCGGTAGTCTTTCAAACAATTTTTTTACGTTTTCTTTTACATAAGACGTCAACGCTCTTACTTGAGTTGACGTATCAGCGGAGCAGATTACAAAATAATCAGCGAGGACAGAAACATTGCTGATATTTAAAATGGTAATATCCTTTCCCAACTTATCATCCAGTATTCGAGCCGCTACGCTTGCCAGTTTATCCGAAGTTATATCTTTCATTTAACCCTTTCTTATGAGTGCTTTCAGCACTCAATCATGTCCACCCTTGTTTTGTGTCTTCCGCTTTCAAAGCTTGAGTTGAGCCAAGTATCAAGTATTTCAAGCGCCAAACCCTCACCCGTAACTCTTTGCCCGAGGCAAAGAATATTGGCATTGTTATGTGCCCGAGACGCCTTTGCGGAGAATGTATCAGCACATAAAGCGGCTCTAATCCCTTTGGTTTTATTGGCTACAATAGACATCCCGATGCCGGTTCCGCAGATTAAAATTCCTTTGTTGAAGTTGCCTGTTGCAACTTCTAGCGAAACTTTTTTTGCTATATCGGGATAGTTGCAGGATTCTTCATCAAAAGTCCCAAAATCCTTAAATTCAACATTTTTTTCTCTCAAATATTCAATTATTTTCTCTTTCAGTCTAAACCCGCCGTGGTCTGCCCCGATTGCAATTTTTAAATTCTCCATTTAAACCTTTCATTAAAAATCCGATTAACTCTATTATACGATTTACAGCACAATAATGCACGTAATTGAATATTTTGTTACAAAAAAGTTAAGGGTGAGAGGTGAATAGAAGGCAAAAAAGCCTTGACGTCGGCGAGGATATCTGCCCGACAACAAAAAAAACAAGATACAATTATCTAACATCTTGTTTTTCATAATATTAAAAATTAGGTTTTTAGATAAAGCGCACCTTTTTTTAAAATTATTTTATATCATCTTTGATAACAATAAGATTATTTATTATTTTCATTGCACACGTAGGTAACACGACTTCAGTTAAACCGTTTGCAATGCTTATTATGCTACCCGCTTTTAAAACAACTTCTTCACCTTTGTAGTTGAATTTATAGTCATCTTTTCTATCAGACCGGATTGTTATTTTATCCATAATATCACCCATTAATCAAAAACGTAACTTACAACTGCAGCTTCTCTAGAGCGTTTAATAGCTACTGCAATCATTCTTTGATGTTTTGCACAAGTGCCGGTAATTCTTCTAGGAATAATTTTACCTGCTTCTGTCAAATATCTTTTTATTTTTGCTGCATCTTTATAGTCAACAAAGTCAATTTTGTCGACACAAAAACTGCAATTTTTGTGTTTTTTCTTGTCTTGATCGCGATCTCTTGCCATTTCTTCTACCATTACACGAAACCGTTTTGGTTTCGCCCTTTCTATATTTTATTACATTATTACTCGTTTTTAGAACGGGATTTCGTCTTCACCAATAAGTTCATCCGAAAACTCTTCTTGAGCAAATTTAACAATTTCTCCATTATTGCTCACATTAGGAGAAGATGAAGCTCCCATTTTTTCGATTGTGGCTGCATCAATCTCATATATTTTTCTTTCAGAACCGTCATCCATTTTTGCACTCACAATTTGAAGTCTTCCTTCAACCAAAACTTTATCGCCTTTACCAAAACTCGAAACAATTCCATCAAGGGCAGTTCTTTTAGATATAACACGAATAAGAGTTTCCTCTTTTTCACCAATATCCAAAACAAAGGTGGAAATTGCAACATCATTAGAGGTAAAGCGTTTTTCCGGCGCTCTATATACTGTACCTGTTACTACTGCTTTTGCTATTGTCATAAATCCTACCTAATTATTTTGCTACACAACTTTTGCCGACTTCTAAAAACATAATTCTTAAAATGCTATCGTTAAGTTTTAATTGTCTTTTAAAGTCAACTATTTTCTCAGCAGGCACCGTAAGCACTTGAGAAACAAAGAAACCATCTCTGAACTTTTGGATATCATAGGCTAATTTTTTACGTCCGATTTTGTCTACTCCAAGGATTTTACCCGAGTAGCTAATGATTGCTTCTTCGATTTTTGATAGATTTTTGTCTACTTCATCCGCATCCAAATTTGGTTTGAATATCGTTAATAATTCGTAATTTTTCAATTTTTTTCTCCTTTTGTAATTTTGATTATTCGCACGTAACGGTATTTTTAGTTAAAAAGTGTAAATCTTGACTTACAATCTCGGCTCACAATCCGCTTTCGGCGATATTCTAAAATAGTAACATAAACAAAAAAATTACAATAGATATTCCGCAAAAAAACTATATTCTGCAGGCCCGCTCATAAAGACGTCATGCTCTATATTTCCTTGAGACCCTTGCCATTCAACGGTTAGAGCCCCACCCAAAAGATTTACTTTGACACTGTTCTCTGTTAAGTTATTTAAAATTCCAGCAACAACACTCGCACAAGCACCAGTTCCGCAAGCTAAAGTTATCCCACACCCACGCTCGTATACTCTCAAATCCATCTCTGATTTTGAAATAATTTTTATAAATTCCACATTGGTTTTTTCAGGGAAAAGCGGATGATTTTCGATTTTTGGTCCGTAAGTTTTCGCAAGTTCAAGCAAATCTGAATTATCATCTACGAATACCACGCAATGTGGATTTCCCATAGAAACGGCGTTTATTTTAAAATTTCTATCGTCAATTTGCAAATTATAATTAAGATTTTTTTCACCTTTAAAAGGTATTTTTTCAGGTGTCAAAATCGGTTTAGACATGTTCACCTTGACGTTTCCGTCTTCCAAAATTTCAGGAACGATAATTCCAGCCAAAGTTCCGATACTAAACTGATTTGAATGAACAAGATTTTTATCCTTAACATATTTTGCAAAACATCTGATGCCGTTTCCGCACATTTGTGCTGTCGTACCATCCGAATTATAGAAATACCAAGCGATATCAGGAACAAAAGTTTTTTCTGAATTTTTGTAAGATTGCGCTTCGGACTTTAAGTTCGGAATAATCATCCCATCTGCACCAACCCCAAAATTTCTATCGCAAAGTTTTTTTGCCAACTCAGCCATAGATACGCCTGTTTTTTCGTATTCTGCATAGTCCAAAATCACGAAATCGTTACCTAAACCCTGCATCTTTGTTATTTTAATTTTATTCTTCATGACTACACCTATTTTTGGGAAATTTAGAAGTTTACTAAGCACCTTGCTACTTTTTTACTTTAACACGCTCAAAAAAAACGCGCAACCGACGAGCGCTGAGGTAATAGGGCAAAAACATATAAACACCTCAAAGCTAATAGCCATACACTCCTCGCCCCTTGCGGCACTACTGTCCGAGATAATTTTTGCAAAAAAAGTGCATAGTGAGCATTATTAATACTTTTGTCCTAAAATATAGTTGTCGAGACTTGTTTTTAGGAGTTCACTATGCACTATCAAAATACCATA
>CAISJE010000177.1 GCA_903885635.1 uncultured bacterium | reverse complement strand
TTAAACGCCATATCTATATTCATCTCATCCTCCATAAAATTAAACAATACATCTGTATTCTTTAATTTTAAAAGAAATAAGCTTGATTATCATACTTTAGATAGGTTATTTTTATTCTATTTCGCAATATGTCTAATTATTCTTATGCAAGAAGACAAATTAAAAAAGAATAAAAAAGTATGCGAAATTTTAGGTTTAGTTTTTAATGAATTAAAAGCCAACAAGAAAATTTCTGAAATTGCCTATGAGAGTGAATTATCGAGAAGCGTTATTTATTATATCCAACAGTCAAAAAAAGATCCTCAATTAACCACATTTTGGAGATTAGCAGAGGGATTTGGAATAAAGCCTTCTGAATTATTAAAGCTTTTGGAAGATAAAATGCCACCTGATTGGGCAATTTTAGAAGAATGAGTAAAGATATTTATAAAGTTTTCGGTAAGAAATTATATGCCCTTAGAAAAGAAAAGGGATTATCTCAAGAGCAATTGGCACTTGAGATTGATATGGATAAATCTATTATAGGCAAATATGAAAATGCAAGGCGATGTATAAATTTAAGAACGGCAAAAAAAATCGCAGATATTCTTGGAGTAAAACTTTCCCAGTTGCTTGACTGATTAAAAATGCTGTCGGGCTTGTAATATTTTTGCTTTTGCGATAAGATTAAAGTGTATTGCCTACACTTTAATGGCAATTGAAGATTAGACAATAATAGAATAGAATGGAATTATGATTACGGAAGATAAAAAACTGCGAAATATAGCGATAATCGCCCACGTTGACCATGGTAAAACGACTTTGGTTGATTGCATGCTCCAACAGAGTGGCGTGTTTAGAGAAAATCAAGTTATGCAAAAATGCGTGCTTGACAGTAACGATTTAGAACGCGAACGGGGGATTACAATCCTATCAAAAAATATTTCGATAGAGTATAAAGATTATAAGATTAACGTTGTTGATACGCCGGGTCACGCGGATTTCGGGGGCGAGGTTGAACGTGTTTTGGGTATGGTTGACGGTGCGTTATTGATTGTTGACGCTGCCGAAGGGCCGATGCCTCAAACAAGATTTGTTTTATCAAAGGCGCTTGAATTGGGTATCAAGATTATTGTCGTAATTAACAAAATTGACCGTACCGGAGCTGAACCATTGACTGCACTCGACAAAGTTTTTGATTTATTCACGGAATTGACTGATAGAGAAGATTTAATCGATTTCCCTTTCATTTTTGCAAGCAGCTTGATGGGTTTTGCGATTAAGGATTTGGAAGACGAACAAAAAGATATCGTTCCGTTGTTGGACTGTATTTTAGAAAATATTAAAACGCCATCGGGCGATGTTACAAAACCGCTTCAATTTCAGGCTACAACATTGGACTACAATGAGTATGTGGGAAGAATTGTTATCGGCAGAGTTGTTAATGGGGTCATTAAATCCCAAGAACAGGTTTGTGTTCTCAGAGCCGACGGTTCCCAGGATCGTGGCAAAATTACAAAATTATACGGGTTCAAAGACTTAGGCAGAGTTGAAATTGATGAAGCTGAAGCTGGTGATATTGTTGGTGTCGCAGGATTTTCAGAAATTCAGATAGGTGAAACTATTTGTTTGTTATCAGACCCTGTCGCTCTTCCTTTAATTCATGTTGATGAGCCGACTTTACAGATGAATTTCTCTGTAAACAACAGTCCTTTTGCGGGAACCGAAGGAAAATTTGTTACTTCAAGACAATTGAGAAAAAGACTTTACTTGGAACTTGAAAAAAACGTTAGTTTAAAGGTTGAAGATACTGAAAGTACAGATGTTTTCAAGGTAAGCGGACGTGGCGAATTGCATTTGGGGATTTTAATCGAAACAATGCGTCGTGAAGGTTATGAGTTTCAGGTTTCGAAACCGGAAGTTATTCTAAAAACAGTTAACGGGGTTCAGCAAGAGCCTTATGAGAATTTAATTATTGATGTTCCTGAGGAATATGCAGGAAGCTGTATTGATAAATTATCTCAACGTAAAGCTGAAATGCAAGAAATGAGCGTTTCACAAGGGCGGACGAATATTAAATTTATAATCCCTGCGCGTGGGCTAATCGGGTTTCGAAGTGAATTTATCCGTATGACAAGAGGTGACGGAATTATGTATCACACGTTTGATGAATACAAAACTTTTGCGGGCGAAATTCCTCGTCAAAGAAGCGGGTCGTTGATTTCGCTTGAACAAGGTGAGGCCATTCCTTATGCGTTGGCACAGTTTGAAGACAGAGGGGTTTTCTTTATCACACCTAAAACGAAAGTTTACAGGGGCATGATTATCGGCGAATGTAACCGACCTCAAGATGTCGCAATGAATGTTTGTAAGACAAAAAAATTGACGAATATGAGAAGCTCTGGTGCGGATGTTATGGTAACGCTACAAGCGGCTAGAGATATGACTTTGGAAGATTGTCTTGAATATATAGCGGAAGACGAGTTGGTAGAAATTACCCCTCTAAACATTCGTATCAGAAAATCTGAGCTTGGCAAGAAGATATTTTAGTTTGAAGATTTGTATTTATTAATTTTTTAGTTTAGTTTACGTTTTAGTAGCAAAAAAAAAATGTTTAGGTTTTATAAAAATATGAGTAGTGCAGATGTTTTATTCACAAAAGAAGATTCACATTATAATAATGTCGACTTGTTCAATAAGCCTCGGCATCATTACTTGAATGCGGGTTATATTAAACAAACTCTTCATGAACGAAAAATTGACGAATTTTTTTGGACTAATGCAACGTCTTCTCGTAAAAGAACGAGTATTTTTGCTGCAATAGGTGCTTTTATAGGTGTAATGATGCCTATTTTGTTTTTTTCGAAAAAACAAAATAAGGGGCTTAAATTAAACAGCTTCAAAAATATTGCTAGGGTAATAAATATTAACTATGAATTACCACAAATTCTTGCGGTAGGGGCGGGTGGAGTCTTGGGTGGTTTAGCCGGAGGGTTAGCTGATAGAAAAGAAATTCATAAGATAGAAAAGATTGAAGAAGGAACTTTTCAACTTATGAATGTTGCTTTCCCTGCGGTCTTAGTGGATAAGGGCATTAAGTTGTGCGAAAAATCCAAATATTTTAATAACAATATTTCAAAAATAGCTGTTTCAATAGGCAGTATCATTGCGGGCGCAAGCGGAGCCGTCATAATTTCAAATAAAATTGATGACAAATTATTTGATAAATATATTCAGGATCCTGATAGAAAACTAAAGAAAAAGGATTTTATTGTGCATGTTGATGATTTTTTTGGAACTTTGGTTCTTGCGAAATTTCCTCTTGCAAATAAGCTTCAAGTAGAGAAAATTTTGCCTTTAATTTACACTTGGAGCGGGTATCATGTAGGTGACACATAACAATATTGGTATTTTAACTTTCATTTTGGACAAAGTTGTGGTATGGTAGAGAGTAGGTCGGATTTTCTAATTCGATATAATTAATTAAATTTTTCAATAGGGAGTTTATGGGCGAGTTAGTAAAAAGAGAAAATATCAGGCAGATTGTAAAAGAACTTCAAATTGGGGGCAAAACCGTTGTTACGACCAACGGCTGTTTTGACATTTTGCATGTCGGGCATGTAAGATATTTACAAAAAACCAAAACTTTTGCTGATTATTCTATTGTGCTTTTGAATTCCGATAAATCGGTTAAACTAATCAAAGGCGAAGGTCGTCCGATAAACAACGAAAACGACAGAGCAGAGATTTTATGCGCACTTTCTTGCGTGGATTATGTTGTTTTATTTGATGAGAGTTCCCCGAGCGATTTGTTGGATGAAATTAAACCTGATGTTCACACAAAAGGAGCGGATTATTCTGTCGAAACTTTGCCGGAAGCAGATTTAATTTTAAAAAACGGCGGAAGAATTGAATTTATAACTTTTGTCGAGGGAAAATCGACTACAAATACTATTAATTCGATGAAAAATATAACTTAACAATTTGAATTTTATTCTAATTAGTATTAAAATTAGAAAATAAAGAATATTTTATAGGAGAAGTATATGAAAACATACACAATTGAAGAAATAACACAAGTCGTTGACGGTTTGTTGAGTAAAGTTGAAGATGCTAAAATTTCTAATATTGCGCCCCCTTTATTGGCAGATGAAAACACATTGGCGCTTGCCTTAGGCGAAGAAGAAATCGAAAACCTTGCCCAAACAAAAGCAAAAGCGGCACTTGTTCCGTTAGGGGTTAATTTAGAAAACCTGACTACAATTGAAGTCGAAAGACCTCGTTTGGCTATGATGAAATTGTTGCATATGTTTTACACCGAACCTGAAACAGAAACAGGTGTTCATCCGCAAGCGGTTGTACACAGCACTGCCAAATTGGGCAAAAATGTTTCAATCGGACCTAATGTTGTTGTTTCTCGCGGGGTGGAGATTGATGATAATACAAAGATTATGGCAAATTCTTATATCGGAAGCGGATCCAAAATAGGCAAAAACTGCTTTTTCCATGCCGGAGTAAATATCAGCGATAGAATTTTAATCGGAAATAATGTAATTTTACATCATGGTGTAAGCTTGGGTGCTGACGGATTTAGTTTTGTTACTGAAAATCCCGATAATATTGAACAGGCGAGAAAAGAGGGTGCGATTTTAGAAGAAAACATTGCTCAAAAGATTTTCAAAATCCCTTCGATAGGTTCAGTACAAATTCGTGATAATGTTGAAATTGGCGCGAATACAACAATTGACAGAGGTACAATCGAAGATACGATTATAGGCGAAGATACAAAAATTGATGATCAGGTTATGATAGGTCACAATTGCAAAATCGGCAAAGGTTGCATGATTATTTCTCAAGTAGGTATCGCAGGCAGTTGCGTAATCGGCGATAGAGTAGTTATTGCGGGTCAAGCAGGGTTGGCTGACCATATAAGTATCGGCAGCGATTCTATCATCGGAGCAGCGGCAGGGGTTACAAAAAGTTTCCCTGAAAAATCTATTATAATCGGAGGACCTGCAGTGCCGAGAAAAGAATTTATCCGTCAACTAAAAACGATGAGAGATGCGGATGAATTGATTAAAAAATTCAAAAAATATGAGCCGATTTTAAAAGCATTTGAAGAAAGCGGAAAATGTGATTAAATGACGACTATTTTAAGCGAAATTGATATATCAGGTAACAGTCTAATGAAAAATAGACAAAGTTGTGTCCGAATTTTACCTTCTGAATCAGGTAAGATAAGATTTTTTGTCGAAAATTCAACCGAGCCGATAATTCTTGATGTTGATAGTGTCGATTCCACAAATCATTGTGTTGTTTTAAAGCATAAAAAAAGCAAAATAATGCTTACGGAACATTTTAGTGCTGCGTGTGCTTTTTGCGGGATAACTTCACTTGACGTTTATGTTTCAAAATCGGAAATGCCTATTTTGGACGGAAGTGCTAAACAATGGGTTGAATTGTTTCAAAAAGCAGGTGTTGAAAAGGTTAAAAAAGAATTTTTTACGGTCAGCGAGCCTATTTATTATTTAAACGGAAAAACTCATCTGATAATTTTGCCTGATGAAGAATTGAACATAACTTATTCGGTTAATTATGATCATCCGGATTTAAAAAACCGATGGGTTTCTTTTGATAAAAAGAATCTTCAAGAAATTATCGAGGCTAGAACTTTTGGATTTTTGAAAGATTTAAAAAAGTTTCAGTTATTTGGTTTTGCACGCGGTGTTACCTATGAAAACACCATAGGGCTTAATGGTGATGGCTATACGACAGAACTTCGAAGCCAATATGAACCTGTTAAACATAAAATTCTAGATTTAATCGGGGATTTATATCTCTCAGGAGTTAATCCGCTTAATCTAAAAGCGCAGATAATAGTAAAAGAAGCAGGTCATGCCGTGCACGTTAAGGCTGCAAAAATCTTGAAAGAAAAATTTGTAAAATTATAAAAGGAGAAAAATAATGACTGAAGAAAAAATTAGTTTAGATATTATGCAAATTATGGAAATGATTCCGCACAGATATCCGTTTTTGCTTGTAGATAGAATTACCGAGTGTGTTCCGGGCAAATACTCAAAAGGATACAAAAACCTTACAATGAACGAAGAATTTTTCCAAGGACATTTTCCTAACAACCCTATTTTCCCCGGAGTTTTACAACTTGAGGCTATGGCACAGTGTTCGGCGCCTATTCTTATGAGTCTGGATGCTTTCAAAGATAAACTTTGCTTGTTTGCGGCAATGGAAAATGTTAGATTTAAAAGAATTGTAAGGCCCGGTAATAAATTTGAAATGGATGTTCAACTCACTAAGCTAAAGGGACCTATCGGGAAAGTTCATGCGATTGGCAGCGTTGACGGCGAAATTGCCGTAGAAGCGGATATGACAGTAGCAATGAAGTGAGTGGACGGGTGAACGGTAAATGGTGAATGGGTAGGGTGCGGATTTAACCGCACCGCCAATAAGCCTGAATGGACGTAAAAAGGAAAAAGTAAGCAAGAATTACAAAACCGTTTACCGTTTACCGTTCGCCGTTTACCCTAAAAAAGAAAGAAGGCAAAAAATGAACTCAATACATAATACCGCAATTATACATAAATCAGCTCAAATAGCCGAGGATGTTCAAATAGGACCGAATGTTATAATCGGAGAAAATGTAAAAATCGCAAGCGGAGTGAAAATTATTGCAAGCGCGTATCTTGAATTCTGTGAAATCGGTGAAAAAACTACAATAAGCCCATTTGCAACGATAGGTACAGAGCCTCAGGATTTGGGATATAAAAATGAGCCGACAAAGGTTGTTGTAGGGAAAAATTGCCTGATAAGAGAAAATGTAACAATAAACAGAGCGTCAGGCGAAGGTAATATAACCGTTGTGGGTAACAAATGCATGCTTATGACAGGCGCCCACGTAGCACATAACTGTAATATCGCAGACGAAGTTATTATGGCGAATTTAGTCACTTTAGGCGGGCATGTTCATGTCGGGTTTGCAGCATTTGTCGGCGGGATGAGCGTTTTTCACCAAAACATAAGAATTGGTGAAATGTCTATTACAAGCGGTTTTTCAGCAGCGCGTCAAGATATTCTTCCTTATTCAAAATGCGATGGCCGTCCTGTAAGTATGGTAGGATTGAATGTCGTTGCTCTAAAACGCAGAGGCGTTTCGCTTGAAGACAGAACTATAATGAGTAACGCTTACAAAATTTTAATTTCTCCTGAGTTCAACACTTCTCAGGCGATTGAAGAAATTAATAATACATTACCTGTGAATGATTACGTTCAAAAAATGATTAAATTTATACAAACTTCAAAACGCGGCGTTACTTTAAAGCGAATAAAAAATGGCTTGGGACAAATGGAGGACTAACTTTAATGGCAGATATTTGGGAAAAGTATGCAAAAGTTTTGGTTGATTATTCAACAAAGGTGCAAAAAGGTGATTTAGTAATAATAAAAGCGACAAGCCCTATGGCCGAAAACCTTGTTAAAGCGGTTTATAAAAAAGTTCTGCAAAATGGTGCAAATCCAATTTTAAGAACATCTATTTGCGATATGTCTGATATTTTCATAAAATATGCAAATGATGAACAGTTGGATTATGTTGACCCGATTTCGAAACTTGAGTACAAAATAGTGGACAAATACATTTCAATAGGTGCCCCTTTGAATGTTAAAAATATGGCTCGCGCGGATAAAACAAAACTCGCAAGACGTTCAAAAGCAACCAGAGAACTCTCTGAATTATTACTTTCACGCTCTGCAAAGGGCGAAGCGAGTTGGGTTGTTGCAGATGTTCCGACAAACGCACTTGCGCAAGAAGCAAAAATGTCATTTGATGAATACAGTGAATTTTTATTTAACGCCTGTTTCTTGAATTTAGACGACCCTGTTGAAAAACTGCTTGAGATGGACAAACAACAAAAAAAATGGGCTCAACATTTGGACAAAACAAAAACAATAAGAATTGTCGGGGAAAAAACGGACATAACGTTTTCAACTAAAGGCAGAAAATGGATAAGTTGCTCAGGACTTAATAATTATCCTGACGGCGAAGTTTTTACCTCGCCTGTCGAAAACAGCGCAAATGGTCAAATTTATTTTGATTTCCCCGCAATTTACAGAGGAAATGAAGCCCACAAAATCCTTTTGACCCTTAAAAATGGAAAAGTCATTGATGCCAAAGCCGAAAAAGGCGAAGAGTTTTTGAACGCAATGCTTGATATGGACGAAGGTTCAAGGTTTGTCGGCGAAATTGCGATAGGAACAAACGAGATGATTCAGGATGTGACAGGAAATATTTTGTTCGACGAAAAAATCGGAGGCTCAATCCATATGGCAATCGGAGCGTCTTATCCGGAAACCGGAGGGAAAAATGTTTCAGGACTCCATTGGGATATAATTAAAAATATGAAAAACGGCGGCGAAATCTATGCCGATGACAGTTTAATTTATCAAAACGGAAAATTTATAATTTAAAGGTAATAAAAATGATACTCATCGGCGAAAATATTCATATAATTTCTAAAACTGTTCAAAACGCACTGCTTGAAAGAAATGAAGAATTTATTTTGGATTTAATCAAAAAACAATCCCACATGGATTATATAGATTTAAACGTTGGACCTGCAAGGGGAAATTTAGAAGGTATTTTGGCTTGGCTTTGTAATTTGGTTGAAAAAAATACAGATTTAAAAATATCTTTTGACACAACTAAATTGGATGAGATGAGACGAGGGCTGGAAAAAAGCAAAAACCCTCAATATTGCTTGCTAAACAGTACTTCTGCGGATTTGGCACGACTTGAAGTTTTGACTGATTTGGCGGCGGATTTTGGCTCAAACCTTATTGCCTTGACGATGAATAAAGAAGTCGGCGTCCCAAAATCCGCCGACGACAGACTTAATCTGGCATTTGAAATTTTTGAAAAATGTTTAGAAAAAGGAATTGCCAACGAAAAAATCTTTTTTGACCCGCTGATTTTGCCAATAAGCGTTGAGCAAGGACAAGCTAAAGAGGCTCTAAATACAATTCAGATGATTAAACAAAGTTTTGACCCTGAGGTTATGACGACAGTCGGGCTTTCTAATATTTCTAATGGGTCGCCTAATGAAATCAGACCACTGATTAACAGAGTTTTTGCAGTTTTAGCTTACGGGGCAGGACTTGACAGTGCGATAATCGATTCGTTTGATTTTGATTTGATAGATACAATAAAACTTCTCAAAACCAAATTACCAAAAAATTCAACACACGAACTTTATTTAAATTTAGCTGATATGATAAGAAATTTCTCCGAAATCGAAGAAATTTCTTACGATGCAAACGACCCTAAGCAGGTCGAAATTATTAAAACAGCAAGAATTTTACTCAATAAAGATGTTTACACCCACAGTTTCAGACAAATCCCCCTGCTATAAACCAACGCTTGGATATCTGACCTGAGTCATATTTGTATTACTCTCCAAAAACATAGCCAAAGCTTTTTCAACAAACGCTTTCACTTTTTCTATATCGCTCATTAATCTTGCGTAATTTTCTTGTTCTACCTTTTTTATAGCCTCTTTAAAGCTGTCATAATTGAATCCTAACATGTTTACTCCTTTAATGATACACTATACTCACAAATGATTATTCGGTATAGTTGTTCCAAAACTTTAGAAAAAAAGAAAAAATATTAATAAATATGAAGCTTTTAAATTTTAAAAACTTATCAAGTTGCAATTTTCTATGGATGGAAGTATACTTTTTATCATGGTTGGAAAAATGGAATCCTTATGCCCTATTTGTTTAAAGGCAATACCCGCTCGCAAGTACAAACAGGGTGCGGAAGTCTTTATTGAAAAGACTTGCTTAGAACACGGAACCTTTACAAACAAAATTGCTAAAGATGCCAAGCGCTTTTTTGATAAGACTTTTTCTGTTGAAGGTAAACCTTTTAACCCTTCATGTACTTATACTAATTTGCAATCAATAAAGTATTAACTATCCAATCAAAACCGGTTACTGATTGAACAATATTGGTATGATTTTCGTAAAATAATGATGCTTCAACTAATCTGTCCTCTACCGCATTCATGTTTTTAAAG
>CAISJE010000176.1 GCA_903885635.1 uncultured bacterium | reverse complement strand
TTTAAACGCCATATCTATATTCATCTCATCCTCCATAAAATTAAACAATACATCTGTATTCTTTAATTTTAAAAGAAATAAGCTTGATTATCATACTTTAGATAGGTTATTTTTATTCTATTTCGCAATATGTCTATTAATATTATAACACATATTTACAAAAGTACGTACATTAATTTTCAAGAAGAATCAAATCAATCACACTTGGTCTTGGCGTTCCAAGCTAAATCATTGCAATGTAAATAATCCATGTTTTCGTTGTAAATTACCCAAGCAGCGCAAAAAAGCAAAAAATCCGCCAATCTGTTTGCCAATGAAATTGAAATTTCAAAAACCACCATTTTAAAAATAGAAAAAGGGATGTTAGACCCACAACTATCGACTTTTTGTCGTATTGCGAGTGCATTTGGCATTACGCCCTCAAAGCTTTTGCACTTAATTGAAAAAAAACTTCCGAAAGATTGGGATTTTTTGGAGTAGGATTGACTTGTTATTGGATTTTTATACTGATTTATAATCAAAATAAGCCGACCTCCACATCGGCTTGTTGACGGCGGAATGGCGATTCCGTACTACTTTTTACTTCTTTTGGGCTTTTTTAGTTGAACAGTCGAAAAGTTTAACAGTTTGGTTTTTTTTATTGACGGTGCGGTTGAATCCGCACCCTACCGTTTACTTTGTTTAAACCTCTCACTTATAAAAAAATAATTATTTGGGATTAGTGCAATATATTTACTTTTATATTATATTATTACTTGAGGTAGCGGATTTTTTCGGTTGCTCGTAGCATAAACAAAAAAATAAAAATAATTATCCATAAAATATATAAGAGAAGATAGCCCAAAATATTAGGAGAGTTTATGACGAACGAAGATGTGTTAGTAATGATTTTAGCCGGTGGCGAGGGGAAAAGACTTTTCCCGCTTACAAGAGACCGCGCAAAACCTGCCGTACCTTTTGGCGGTAGATACAGAATTATCGATTTTGTACTAAACAACTTTGTAAACTCAGGATTTTTCAAAATAAAAGTTTTGACACAATACAAATCCGACTCGTTGAACAAACATATAACCAGTGGTTGGTCTTTGTCTCCTTTTTTAAGCCAATACGTGGACTTGGTGCCTGCTCAAATGAGAACAGGCGGCGACTGGTACATGGGAACTGCGGACGCAGTATTTCAAAACATCAACCAAATTTTAGATGCCGACCCGAACTATCTGTGCGTTTTTGGAGGCGACCATATTTATAAAATGGATGTTTCACAAATGCTTGATTATCACAAAAAGAAGAAAGCCGATTTAACTATTTCTGCTATACAAGTTCCCATTGAAGAGGCTTCTGAATTTGGGATTATGGAAGTTGACGAAAATTGGAGATTAATCAGCTTTGAAGAAAAACCCGCTAACCCCAAAACCATTCCGAATAATCCTAAAATGTGTTTGGCATCCATGGGGAACTATATTTTTAACAGAAATATCTTGGTTGATGCTCTTTTCAAAGACGCTTGCAGTGAAAAAACACGCCATGATTTTGGTAAAAACGTAATTCCGTCTTTGCTTGAAGAGAATAAAAAAATATTCGTGTACAATTTTAATAATAATAAGTTCGCGGGGATGAGCGATTCTGAAAAAGGTTACTGGAGGGATGTCGGAAACGTTGACGCTTACTGGCAGGCGAACATGGATCTTTTGGATTACAGTCCTGAACTGAATTTATACTCAAAAGAATGGCCTTTGAGAACATTTAATTACAATTATCCGCCTGCAAAATTTATTTGGCAGGAGGGCGATAGAGTTGGTAAAGCAACAAATTCAATGGTTTCAGAGGGATGCATAATCTCAGGAGGAAGCCTTTCTCGATGTATTTTAGCTCCGAAAGTAAGAATTAACAGTTATTCACAGATATCGGAGTCTATTTTGATGGAAAATGTTTCTATCGGAAGACACGCTGAAATAAAACGGGCGATTATAGACAAAAATGTAACGATTCTGGCAGAGATGAAAATCGGATTTGATAGAGAAGAAGATGAAAAAAGAGGTTTTTATGTTTCAGAGGGCGGCGTAACTGTCGTACCAAAGGGCGCAAGGTTATAAGATTAATATAAGTATGAATGGGAGATGAAATGAAAAAAACACTACTAATAATTGCGGTAATTTCAGTTGTGCTAGTCACTTCTGCGGTTGTTTGGGCTTTTAGTCCAAAGAAGAACTTAAAACCGTCGGAATATAACATCGGGACAACATACGAACTTGCAATAAAAGATAAAAAACCTATTATTGCTCTTTTTTATGCTGATTGGTGTACATATTGCATGAGATTTATGCCAAAATACAAAATAATAGCGGATGTTTATAAAAACAAATACAATCTGGTTATGATAGACGCAGAAAATCCGAAATATGCAACACTCGTAAAAGACTATTCTATTGAGGGTTTTCCGACAATGTATATTATAGATCCGAACATTGATAACAGAATTTCCTTAAGTAATAACATTTACGATGATTTGGGCAAGCTTCGTATTGAATTTGACAGATATTTGAGAATTCGCTCAATGATAAAATAGTAAAAAGGAAAAAGTAGTCCAGTAGGTCGGGCATACTTGTCCGACAGCAAAAAGCAATAAAGTAGGGTGCGGATTTAACCGCACCGACAATAATCAAAAACAAAAAAGGTGAAAAATAGTCCAGTAGGTCGGGCTTTCCAGCCCGACAGCAAAAAAAACAAATAGTTAATACAGTAAAATTAGTAAAGGCAAAAACCATGAAACAATCAGAACGTTTAAACAAAATTCCTCCGTATTTATTCGCGGAGATTGATAGAAAAATATCAGAAGCAAGGGCAAAAGGCATTGATATTATAAGCTTGGGGATAGGCGATCCTGATACTCCTACTATTCCAACCGTTGTCACAGAAATGCATGTTGCGATTGATGATGCCAAAAACCATGATTATCCGCCCTATAACGGCACGGAGCAGTTTAGAAAAGCTTCTGTTAATTGGATGAAAAAGCGTTTTGGTGTTGATTTGGATGTGAATACGGAAATGCTTGCAAATATTGGTTCGAAAGAGGCTATTGCGCATGTTTTCTTTGCGTTTGTTGACGAAGGCGATTATACGTTAATCCCTGATCCGGGATATCCTGTTTACAAAAACGCAACGATTTTTGCTGGAGGAACTCCTTATTCTATGCCACTTTTAGCCGAAAATAATTTCTTACCCGATTTTGAAAAAATTCCTGAGGATATCGCGAAAAAATCAAAATTAATGTTCCTGAATTACCCAAATAACCCAACCGGAGCAAGCTGTGACTTGGAATTTTTCAAAAAAGCGGTTGATTTTTGTAAAAAATACGATATTTTACTCTGTCACGACCAAGCATATTGTGAAATGACTTATGACGGCTACATTGCGCCATCTGTTTTAGAAATTGAAGGGGCAAAAGATATCGCGATTGAATTCTTCTCTCATTCTAAATCCTACAATATGACGGGTTGGAGGGTCGGTTTTGTTGCCGGTAACGCCAGTGCTATAAAAGCTTTAGGAACAATCAAAAACAATATAGACAGCGGAGTTTTCAAGGCAATTCAACAAGCAGCGTCAAAGGCTTACGAGGCTCCACAGGAGCAAATTGACAACCTCAATAAAATGTATAAGGAACGTAAGGATATTATGGAAGCCGGCTTGAGAGAACTCGGATGGGATATTAAACCGTCAAAGGCAACTTTTTACCTATGGTTACGAGTTCCAAACGGCTATACATCAGAGGAATTTGCGACTATCATGCTAGAAAAAGCAGGGATTGTTGTCCCACCGGGCAATGGATATGGAGCTTACGGTGAGGGATACTTTAGAATAGCGTTGACAAAAGATGTTGAAACATTAAAAAAAGCTCTTGCCCGCATGAAAGAAGCAGGAATTAGAAAGTAAAGAGTAAACGGTGAACGGTGAACGGTAGGGTGCGGATTTAACCGCACCACCAACAGCAAAACTTTTTAACCTGTCACCCCTTCACCCTTTCAACTAAAAAAGGAGCCCTAAATGACAAATATTATCTTTAAACGAACAAGTGTTAGAAAATATACGAACGAAAAAGTTTCTCCTGAAGAAATCGAAATGCTTATGAAGGCAGGCATGGCTGCACCTTCGGCTAAAAATTCCCAGCCTTGGGAATTTGTGGTTATTCAGGATAGGAAAACTCTGTTAAAAATTACTGAATTTCATCCTTACTCATTTATGTTAAAGGAGGCTCCTTTGGCAATTGTGGTTTGTGCGGATACGAACAAAGAATTTCCTGATTTAAAAGGGCTTGATTATTGGGTTCAGGATTGTTCTGCCGCGACTGAAAATATTATGCTTCAGGCAATAGAAATGGGATTAGGAAGCGTTTGGCTTGGAATTTTTCCGAAAGAAAACCTTTATAAACCTCTTGCAAAATTATTGGATGTTCCAAGCAATGTTATACCTGTCTCAATGATTGCTGTCGGTCATCCTGACGGCGAGGTTCACCCGAAAAACAAATTTGACCCGAAAAAAATCCACTTTGAAAAATGGTAATCCCAAAATGAAAATAATCGTTATAACAGGAGCAACATCAGGTATAGGGAATTTGCTTGCAAAAAGTTTTGCCAATAGAGGTTGCATAGTTTTTGCGGGTTACAGAAACAGCGATTTGAAAACCGACTTGGTAAAAATTTCGGATAACGTAATCCCTTTTTACATTGATATGTCAAAACGTGATACTATTTTGAGCGCGGCGAAGTTTATTTTGGATAAAACCGACAAAATTGATACACTGATAAATGTTGCAGGATGTGTTTTTGCGGGACCTATGGAATGTTTGGCGGTTGATAAAATTCGAGAGCAGTTTGAAATTAATACTTTTTCTCATTTGGAATTTACACAGGGACTTTTTGATAAATTGCGAGGTGGAAAGGTCATCAATATAAGTTCGATGGCGAGTTTTGGGATTTTTCCTTTTATCGCACCTTATTGCGCATCAAAACGAGCATTGGATATTCTGTTTAATTCAATGCAAATGGAGTGCGCAAAAGATATTAAAATTGTTTCGATAAAGCCGGGGGTGATAAAAACTCCGCTGTGGGCTAAATCGATTGAAAAAAATCAAGGGGCGTTAGGCGAGAATAAAAAATATGAAAAAGAGTTTGACTTTTTGATGAAAAATGCCGCAAAAAATGAACATAAAGGTTTGAATGTTCAAAAAGTTGTTAATTTTATAATAAAAATCGAAGGATTAAATAATCCCAAACCATCTTATACAATAGGTTTAGATGCAAAATTCGCCGAGATTTTTTCACATCTTCCACAGAGCTGGATTAATTTTGTAGTACATAAAGCCCTAAATGCTCGAATGTCCAAACTTTAGCTTTTCAAAAACGATTCAATAAATCCGTCTAAATCGCCGTCCATAACGGAATCAACGTTTCCGACTTCGTAATTTGTTCGGTGGTCTTTGACCATTTTGTATGGATGAAAAACGTAGGAACGAATTTGTGACCCGAAATTTATATCAAAATTTTGCCCTTTAAGCTCCGCTAATTTTTTTTCGTGTTCGGCTTGTCTCAGCGCAAGCAACTTTGAAGCCAAAATCTGCATTGCGTTTTCCCTATTTTGCAATTGGGAACGTTCCTGCTGGCACCTAACAACAATTCCTGTCGGTTTATGCACCAAACGCACCGCTGTTTCGACTTTATTGACATTCTGACCGCCCGCGCCACCTGCTCGCATGGTCTCAAATTCTATTTCGTCAGGCGGAATTATAATTTTCTTTTCAAAATCCGCTATAATAGGTGAAACCTCGCAAGATGCAAAACTCGTCTGTCTTTTGTCGTTAGCGTTAAAAGGCGAAATTCTCACAAGTCTATGAACCCCCTTTTCAGCCTTGGCGTAGCCGTAAGCAAATTTACCCGTAATCTTTATCGTCGCTGACTTAATTCCCGCCTCTTCACCTTCGGATTTATCAAGCAAATCAACTTTCCAATTCTTGCTCTCAGCCCAGCGGATATACATTCTCAAAAGCATTTCCGCCCAATCCTGAGCATCTGTTCCACCTGCGCCGGCGTTGACCGTTAAAATGGCATTGGCCTCATCATATTCTCCGCTCAACATCTGCTGAATATCAAATTTATCAAGCTCAATTTCAAGTTTCGCTAAATTTTGTTCAACTTCGCTCATCAAATCTTCATCATCTAATTCAATAGCTACTTCTGTATCCTCCAAAAGGTTTTGCCAAGAGGAAATCAAAGATAAATTGTTTTTAAGCTCTCGAGCCTGCCCGCCTAAAGATGAAGCTAAGTCCTGATTAGACCAAAC
Source organism: uncultured bacterium (assembly GCA_903885635.1). Lineage (GTDB taxonomy): Bacteria > Cyanobacteriota > Vampirovibrionia > Gastranaerophilales > Gastranaerophilaceae > CAIPUE01. Next base: position 7,575 of record CAISJE010000176.1, on the reverse strand, counting down.
TTCGGGGGACTGTAATTTTTTTTCAAGTTCTTCCAGCTCTGTTTGCAATTTTTGCTGGTCAAAGACACTCCAGTGCTTTTTGCACACGAGATTTTAATATATTAAATTGCTGTTTTAATTCGATATTCATAAAATTATTGTATTACAAAAATACTCATTAGGGTATGCTTGGATTTTTAGATTAATTCAAAAAAAATTAGGTTAGTAAATCTATAAACTGCATATTTTGATTTAAAAAATTCGCCCCGGTGAATGAAATATCTCGTAATATTTCTAATATAGGCTTATTACCTTTTGCCATATTAATAGCTGTGTCTCCCCAAAAATCTACTTTTTTAGGATCAACAGCATGTTTTAGCCCTGAACAAAGCTCCTGTATTCCAAAACAACTTAAAAGAGGTTTTAGTTTAATCACATTAATCTCCTTCCATTCAAAGCTATTTTCAGTAACTTTAAATAACAATAATGAAATAACCCTTACCTATTTCTATAAAGTATAAAAATATAAAATAATTGTTTTTTCATTGTATAAATATTGTTTTTTGTTACAATTACTTATTATTCTTATTTGTCGCAAATTCGCTGTCCAAACGCAAAAACACGGGTTTTATTTCGTCCTTTTCGATTAATTTACCGGACTTGATATTATTAAGAGTTAAATCATCAAGCTTTATATTTATATCAAATTTCAACTGCCTAGCCATTTCTCTCGCAATATTTGGGCAATACGGATAAATTAAAACACTCACAACGCACATAATTTCAAGCACATTTGCCAAAACCTGACCACATTCGGTCAATTTTTCTTCTTTTGCCAAAGTCCAAGGCGCATTGTCTGCAACATATTTGTTTGTTAAATTAACAAGCGAAATTATTTCATTTCCCGCTTCTTGGATTTCGTAATTATCAAAATGCTTCTTAACTTTTTCAATCGTTTCTTTTGCCGTTTCAAAGAGTTCGCAATCGGTTTTAAATTCAGGCTTAATTTCACCATCAAAATATTTAACCAGCATAGAAAGAGTTCTGTTTAAAAGATTTCCCATATTATTCGCCAAATCCGCATTAACTTTTTCCTTAAAATCTTCGTCGGAATAATTTCCGTCTCTGCCGAGTGCCGCCGCAGTCGCCATATAGTAACGAAAAGCGTCAGGAATTTCAAGCTCCCAAGTTTTTAGAATATCCACAGGCGAAATAACGTTTCCTGTAGATTTTGACATTTTTGCCTGATTAATGTTAATAAATCCGTGGACAAAAAGCTGATGAGGTAATGGTAATCCGAGTACCAGTAAAATTCCGCTCCAATAAATACTATGGAATTTTAAAATATCTTTTCCGATAACGTGGCGCGAAACAGCCCAATATTTTTTAAATTTTTCTGACGGATTTTCGGTATCGTAGCCAAGCGCCGTAATATAATTTGAAAGCGCGTCAATCCAAACATAAATAACTTGTTCAGAATCGCCCAAAACATCAATCCCCCAAGAAACATTTGCTTTTGCGCGTGAAACGGAAATATCTTCAATGTTTTCAAGCTGGTTTAAAACTTCTGTTGCACGAAAAGCGGGAACTATAAAACTTGGATTTTCTTTTATATGTTTTGCGATAGCGTCTTTGTATTTTGTCAATCTAAAGAAATAATTCTCCTCGCTGACTTCTTCAGGTTTTTTGAGATGAACAGGACAAAATCCATCTTCGGTTAAATCTTTTGGGTTCAAAAATCCCTCGCAACCGCTACAATACAGCCCTGTGTAGGAATGTTTATATATGTCGCCCTGCTCAAGTAATTTTTTGAATATTTTTTGGACTGTTTTTTTATGTGTCTCATCCGTTGTTCTTATAAATTGGTTATACTCAACATTTAAAGCCGCCCAAGCCTCTTTAAATTTTGCCGCATGCTCATCACACATTTGTTTAGGAGTAATCCCCTTTTCAGCCGCCGTTTTTTGAATTTTAATCCCATGTTCGTCGGTTCCGGTAAGAAAATAAACATCCTCGCAACGTTGTTTAAAGTGTCTGACAATAATATCTGAAACAATTTTCTCATAAGCGTGCCCGATATGCGGGACTCCGTTTACGTAATCTATAGCTGTTGTTAAGTAAAATTTCTCCATGTAAATATTATATCAGAAAAATGGTAAAATTTAGACTTAGTGCAGTGGTCTTAATGCTTTTTTTTAATTTTATGGCTATAATGTTAATCATGGATATTTTAGAAGTTAAAAATTTGAATTTAGGGTTTGAAACAGAATCCGGCTTTAAACAAGCATTGTATGATGTTTCTTTTTCCCTTAAAAAAAGCAAAATCCATGCCTTGGTCGGCGAGTCCGGTTGTGGAAAAACAATCAGCGCAATGAGTATTTTAAAGCTTTTACCCAAAACCGCTAAAATAACAGGCGGAGAAATTTACCTAAGTGAGCAGAACATAAATATTTTAACTTTAAATAATAGGGCTTTGGAAAAAATCAGAGGTTCAAAAATAGCTCTAATTCCTCAAGACCCTATGACCTCTTTAAACCCGCTTTACACGATTGAAAATCAATTACTGGAAGTTATAGAGAAACATCAAAACATTAAGGGTAAAGAAGCAGTTCAAAAGGCAATAGAAGCTCTTGAGTTGGTTCAAATACCTTCGGCAAAAAGCCGTTTAAAGTCCTATCCGCATGAGTTTTCGGGGGGGATGAAACAAAGAGCCATAATCGCTATGGCCCTTGCCTGCAATGCTCAAATAATAATCGCAGATGAGCCGACAACAGCATTAGATGTGACAATTCAAGCACAAATTATGAATATTTTGGATAATATCAAAAAAGAAATCGGAACATCAATTCTTTTGATAACACACGATTTAGCACTTGTTGAAGATTGCGCGGATGAAATTTCTGTTATGTATTCGGGTAGAATTGTGGAAAGTGCCTCGACCAAAGAATTTTTTAAAAATTCAAACCATCCTTACTCCAAAGCTCTGCTAAAATCGCTTCCTTCCAACAAGTCGAAAAAGGGAGAAAAACTCGCGATTATTGAAGGTCAACCGCCATCAATCCAACAAGAGATTAAGGGTTGTAAATTCCATCCCAGATGTGAATTTGCCATGCCAATTTGTTCTCAAACAGTGCCTGAATTGAAAGAAATTACTCCCAAACACCTTTCAGCATGTTATTTGAATGATTAAATAAATCATTTCAACGATTTGATTGCCTGAGCGATATCGTTGTGTCCGTAAATATAATTGCCTGCAACGAGCGAATTTGCGCCCAGTGAAGTACAAATATGCCCCGTAATATTATTTATCCCGCCGTCAACCTGAATTATTAAATCATCGGAAGCATTTTGTTTAATCTCGACGATTTTTTGAGCACAGTCATGCATAAATTTCTGTCCGCCAAAACCGGGTTCCACAGTCATTATCAAAACTAAATCAAGGTCGGGCAAGAATTCAAGAATATTCTCCGCGGGTGTTTGTGGTTTTATCGAAAGCCCTGCTTTTACACCGTACGATTTAATTAAATTAATAACAGCAAAAACATCCTCTACCGCTTCATAGTGAAAAGTTATAATGTCGGCACCGGCATTTTTAAACGCCTCGACATATTTTTGCGGGTTTTCAATCATTAAATGAACATCCAGCGGAATCGAAGAAACTTTTTTAATGGATTTTACGACAGGCACCCCAATTGTAATATTCGGCACAAAATGTCCGTCCATAACATCAATATGAAGCCAATCTGCACCGGCTTTTTCGACACGTTTTATGTCACGTTCCAAATTTACAAAATCCGCCGATAATATTGACGGGGAAATTATTATATTTTTCATTTTTTACCTCAATATCTACTTTTTAGGTTATAAGATATTTGTTGCTTTCAGTTTATCATTTACTCCGTCCCAATTGCCCCAAGTTTTACACAAGCCTCATAAGCACATGCCTGTTCCGCTTCGCGTTTTGTTTTGCCTTTTCCCGAAGCCAAAACTTCATCCATATAAGACACCTCGACAACAAAAATTTTGTCATGCTGAGGTCCAATTTCATTCACAATTTTGTAGTAGGGAATTTCCTTGTTTTGAGCTTGGGTGTATTCCTGCAAAATCGCTTTTGCATTGAACTTTTCAAAATTCTTGTCAACTTCTTTAATAAAATCTTCGAAAGTCAATTCTAGAAAAGTTGAAATTTCTTTAAATTTATCATCAAGATAATACGCGCCCAAAACAGCTTCAAATGTGCAGGCTAAAATTGATGAACGGTTGCGTCCGCCCATTTTTTCTTCTTGCTTGCCTAAAATCATAATCGGTGCGAGTTTTATTTTTTGGGCTATTTTAGACAAAGTGTTATCGGACACAACAATTGAGCGGATTTTGGTTAGTTCACCTTCTGCATATTCAGGGAATTTTTTATATAAAATATCCGAAATACATAATTTTAGAACAGCATCGCCTAAAAATTCCAACCGCTCGTAATTCCCCAACGAATCCATTTCATTTTCCCTTGTGAAAGAGCCGTGGGTCAACGCTTTGGCAAAAAGTTCTTTATTTGAAATTTCAATTTGAAAAATTTTCTCTAATTTTAAAATTTTCTCTTTAAAATCCGATTGCATGTAAAAAAACCTTTATAAAGTTAACAAAATCTAACCACAATTGATTTGAGACTACAAAATATTTAAAATAATAAAACAAAACAGGTACTGTAAGTACATAACTGTCGGTTCTGTCCAAAAATCCGCCATGTCCCGGTAAGAAGCTTCCTGAATCCTTAACTCCTGCATCACGCTTGATTAAAGACTCAGACAAATCTCCTATTTGGGCGAAAATCGTACACAATATTCCTGCGATTAAAGATTGATACCATTCAAGATGGATAAAATATCCTATGATTAATACCCCTATTACTGCACAAATAGCACCGCCTATGGCTCCTTCAACGGTTTTTTTCGGGCTGATAATTGGAGACAATTTATTTTTCCCGAATTTTTTCCCAAAATAATAACAACCCGTATCTGTGAATAATATGCCTATAAAAAGAAGCAAAACGTAGCCTAATCCGTCATTGTGAACGTTTAGTTTCAAAAATCCCTGATAATTATCCGCATTCAAGCCTCTTAAAAACAAGAGGTGCAGAGGAAACCATCCGCTATAAACGAACCCTAAGATTGTGGTCGAAACATTCGCGATATAAGGCTGGCGACCTTTAAATAAAACCCATATAAACGCACCTATTGAGCAGATGGTCAGTGCTAGTGCGACCAAGTCAAATCTATTGAAGTATGATAGTAATGCTAGAAACGCATCGGATAATAAAATTACTTTTAAGCTTGGATAAAAGCCTTTATGTTGAAGGATTTGAACATATTCCTTAGACCCCAAATACACAATAACAGAAATGAGCAATAAAAGGGCAATTCCACCATTAATCAAGCACCAAAGGGCGATTGTACCGATAATTAATCCCGTTAATAATCTTGTTGCATTTTTGTTCAAGCTTAAATCCATTAAACTGTTAAGACCTCTGTTTCTTTTTCTTCAACCGCTACTTCAATAATTCTTGTATATTTATCCGTTAATTTTTGAATTTCGTCTTGATTGTCTTTAACGATATCTTCAGGAAGATTTTCTGATTTTTCAAGTTTTTTCAAATCATCAACCATGTCGCGGCGAATATTTCTTATCGCAACCTTAGATTCTTCACCAAGTTTTTTGACGTCCTTGGCAATTGCTCTTCTTCTTTCTTCCGTTAAAGGCGGAAACGCAAGTCTTATAACGATTCCATCACTATTTGGCGGTACGCCGATTTCCGCTTTTATTATTGCTTTTTCAATTTCTTTCATTACTGTTTTATCGTAAGGCGAAATAACCAATGTTGTGCCGTCTTGAACTGTAACTTGAGACATTTGACGAAGTTGTGTAGGTGCCCCATAATAATCCACAAGAACTTTATCTAAAATCATGGGATTTGCGCGTCCCGAACGTATTGAACCAAACTCGCGTTTAAGCTGATTGAGGGCTTTTTCCATTTTTTCTTCGCCAAATAAAAATAATTCTTCTAACGCCTCTGACATGTTATCCTCCTACGAATGTTCCGACTTTTTTTGAATGTAAAATATCTAAAATACTTCCTTTTGCCTGAAAATCAAAAACAATAATCGGAATATTATTTTGTTTACATAACGCACAAGAAGAAGTATCCATGACTTTTAATCCATTTTTAATTATATCATCATATTTTATACTATCTAATTTTTTTGCCTCAGGATTTAATTTAGGGTCATCCGTATAAACGCCATCAACACCGTTTTTAGCCATAAGCATTACTTCTGCGTTTATTTCTGAGGCACGAAGTGCTGCTGCCGTATCTGTTGTAAAAAAAGGATTTCCTGTTCCTGCCGCAAAAATTACGACACGCCCTTTTTCCAAATGTCTTATTGCTTTAAACCTCAAATAAGGTTCCGCAACCTGATTCATTTGGATTGCTGATTGGACTCTGCAAGGCACATCTATTGCTCTTAGAGCACTTTGAAGAAGAATCGCGTTCATAACTGTTGCGAGCATACCGACGTAATCACCCGAAGCTTGATCCATGCCCAGTTTTGCGCTGTTGTTTACTCCTCTGAAAATATTTCCGCCACCTACGACAATTGCGATTTCTACGCCTTCATTGTGGGCTTTTTTGACTTCGTTGGCAATCATTTCGAGCGGTTTTTGGTCAATGCCAAACTCTTTATCACCCAAAAGGGCTTCACCACTAATTTTTAGTAAAATTCTTTTATATTTTAAATCATTTCCCATCAAACACCTTTTCTTTTAGCATAATTTTACTTTAAAATAACATTATTGTAAAGGGGGCAGATTGCGAAATAACTAATCAGCAGGAACTAATCAAGGTCATGGCGAACTCCCTTGCGTCATTACGAGACAAGAGTTTTTTAGGTAGAAACTAATTGATGGACCGAAGCAATCTCCCCCAAATTACGGGAAAGATTGCTTCGGTGGGAGCTTTTTTTCACCTTCGCCGTTGAACGTCTCGTAATGACGCAAAAGCACTACACAAGTTAATTAAATTCTACCTGAATTGTTACAAAAAAAAGCCTGAATTTTACTTCAGGCACTCGTTTTTGTTAAAACTTTAAAGGGATTTAGGGATAGGGTAGGTTATGGGAGGTATATCTTTTGTATAAATTTAAATTATTTTCTGCTTAGAAAGGATTTGTTATTTAATGCAATAAAATTCATTTGCTCCATTAAAATTTGAGAACGGTCTTCCCAATCTGCGGAAGTTGTTGTTGTAATTTGATTTGCGTATATTCGGATTAATTTATCATCAATTTTACTTGGGTCTTTTATTGTCATCTCGCCTGCCTCGTTACTACTTACATATATATAAAGTATATATCACTTACCTTATTTCAGTTTTCTCTAATTTTGTTACATTTTTTAATAAACCTTGCCTTCAAAAATTCTGATTAAAAGTGCAACACCTTTCAAATACAATAGAATTGAAAGGAATAGGCACATGAAAAAGACATATGAGCAATTAAATGATAAAGATAGGCATCAGATGGAATTATTAATTAATCAAGGGATGTCGTT
>CAISJE010000175.1 GCA_903885635.1 uncultured bacterium | reverse complement strand
TTAAACGCCATATCTATATTCATCTCATCCTCCATAAAATTAAACAATACATCTGTATTCTTTAATTTTAAAAGAAATAAGCTTGATTATCATACTTTAGATAGGTTATTTTTATTCTATTTCGCAATATGTCTATTATAAAAAAGCAAGGGAATTAAATAAAATATAGAAGCTTGAATGCCTTAAGCCGTAATATTTTCAAAATTTGAATTTTTTACATAATCTTTAAAAGTTTCTTTATATTTTTGTTTACAAATACTACATTTATAAACAAAATAATCCTTGGTACCATCAGTACTACCAATAATATTATTTTCAATTTTTTTTACAGTTTCTTCCAATTCCATTGGATTTTTACATTCTGGACATTTTTTTAACATTTTGTTTTTCCTTTATTAATATGAATTGTTATTTTTATCATAAATTTAAAACTAAGCATGTAGTAAAAAGTTAAGGAAAAATTAATATTGTTGGGTTAGAAAACCCAACCTACTTTTTTGCTTTAGGTCAAGCTGAGAACGCAACTATGGAGCATAAAAGAAAAACAGATTTATGTTATAATAAACCAATGAAAAAAATAAATTTTATTGAAAAACTAAATTTATGGCGAGCAATCGCAAGAGATTATACCTTACCGCAAACGGCTATTGCTTATGCTTTTGCGGCTCTTTTGGCGTCTAAAAATTATCAAGTGGATTACTTCTTGAGCTTATTAGGACTGATTGGCGTTTTACTCGTGCATGCAAGCGTTAATATCCTTGACGATTATTTCGATTGGAAAAGTGGTGCTGTCGAGGAATACAAAAAATTAATCACTGCGGGCGAGCAAGCGAAAACCCATAAATGTTTTTATCTCGAAGAAGGTTTAACCACGCATAAAAGTTTGCTGATTGTCGCACTCTCAATGGACGCAATTGCGGGGTTGTTAGGCTTATATATCTTGTCAAAAGTTGGGTTTATGGTACTCGTTATAGCTGTAATCACAGGATTAATCGGGTTTTTCTACTCCGCACCGCCCTTTAGGCTGAGTTATCACGGGTTGAGCGAACTCGCTATCGGAATAGTTTTTGGACCGCTATTGCTTTGTGGGGCATACATAACCGCAGGCGGAAGGATTGATAGTACAATTTTATTTTCCTCAGTTATTATCGGGATTTTTATTGCGAATATTTCCTTCGTGCATTGTATTATGGATTTTAAATCCGATAAAAACGTCGGTAAAACGTTGCTTGCGATAACAACCTCAGGACTCAATCCATTTGGATTATTTACTCCTATTCCCATATTTACAGAGTTTTGCCCATTAAAAGCAGAATAACCTGCATTTAGATTTACTCCATTTTTAAGATTATATTCCAAGCCTAAATCAGTGCGTTTACCAATTGAAGCATCGTTAAAATGTTCTACACGTGCGCACTACTGTCCGAGATAATTTTTGCAAAAAAAGTGCATAGTGAGCATTATTAATACTTTTGTCCTAAAATATAGTTGTCGAGACTTGTTTTTAGGAGTTCACTATGCACTATCAAAATACCATAATCGGAAAAATTTTAA
>CAISJE010000174.1 GCA_903885635.1 uncultured bacterium | reverse complement strand
TTTAAACGCCATATCTATATTCATCTCATCCTCCATAAAATTAAACAATACATCTGTATTCTTTAATTTTAAAAGAAATAAGCTTGATTATCATACTTTAGATAGGTTATTTTTATTCTATTTCGCAATATGTCTATTATTAATTTCAACAATTTTTATGATTAGAATAGTGAAATATAAATACTAAGAATATTTTATTCTTTACCCAATACATTTCTATTCAAAAAGTCGTTCGCAACGGTATCTTTTACTATTAATTTTAATTCAACCCTACGGCTTTTATCATAATCTTCTTTCCCATCCACAAGGACAGGTTCTGTAAAACTTTTACCTTCAACTATGATTGTTTTAGTTAATTTATCAGTATATTTTTTGTTGTAGCCGGTTTTAAAAAAATATTCAGCGACAGCATTGGCTCTTTTTAAACTTAAATCCATGTTCTTTGTAAACTGTTCTTCCTTGGATGGAATATTTTTAAACGTTTGAGAATCCGTATGCCCCTGAATTACAACATTTGAAATCATTTTATATAGTTTAGAATTTGCAAATATTGTATTAACGTAAATCGGAATGAATTTATCGAGATATTTTTTCCCCTTAGCTGATAATTCGTAACTATTTATATCAAACAACTCCAAATCAGAAATCTTAACCTGTCCCGTTAGATTATCTATCTGGACATTGATTTTTTCTTTTTGCATATTTTGTACCAATTCTTTTGCAATATCACTTTGGGCAGACTGTTGTTGGATTTTTTGTTGGGTAAATCCGGTCATAGCAAGAATAAACAAGGTCATAAAAATTATTGCCAAACCTAATAACAGGTCAGTCATTGTTACCCAGAAAACATTCTCCTCCTCTTCAGGACTTGATTTTATAAATCTTTTGCCAATCATTTTCACTCCACTTTACAATACGACGGCTGTGCCGTTAAAATAAATCATCAACTATATCTGATGTTGATTTCCTTTGTTTATCAACCTTTTCCTGAAGCTTGTTTACTCCAAATATTAAATTCTCAAGATATGGGACCAAAACCTTTGCGAGACTGCTCTCCAAAGATTCTTGAAATCGATTTGGAATACTTGATAACAAATTAGTCATTGAATTATTTTGAATTTTCGTTTCTTTCAAAAGCTCTATCAAAAATTTTTCGGACGATATATTATCAAAAAGTTTATAAAATTTCTCCTGAACTTCACTTAAAGGAAGTTTACACTTAGTATTATACAAAATTCTTTCTATCATTAAAAACGTAAGCGCAGAACCTACCGCAAGTACTGAAACCAGAGCAGCTACCTGCATGCTGGACATAAGATTGGAAATTGATTTTATTGTTGCTTCCTGAGTCGCAAAATCTACTCCGGTAAATGCTATGGCGATATTCAAAAACGTAAACAAAGGCCCTAAGCCCGTTAAAATAGTTGGCGCAGTTTGAATTAGCTTATAATTCAATTTTGAAGTTACAAGCGTTTCCTCATTGAAGAAATATATCGGGTCAATTGTAGTTTGAATATTTTCGACAGATTGAGATATGTTCTGAAAAACAATGTCATTGTTTTCGTTTTTCAAAGAAACACTCTCCGAATAAACCAAAGTATTCTTAAATTCAGCCCAAGAATTTGCCACATACGAATTCGTAGACATTAAATCATCCAATTCCTTAAATTTGAATATTAAATCAGATTTCTTAAAGCTTTGTAATATAGAAGCAAATTCAACCAACTTTAAGTTTATGTAATTAACCTTTCTTATATAGTAAATTAAGATAGAAAAAAACGTTACAAGAACTATCAAAATAGCCGGATTGAATAAAATTTCCCAAAAATCCATTTGCCCACCTCTCCTCTTACAACAATAATACCATGAATAATACCACAAAAAAATGATTTGTTTTTTTTAAATTTGTTATATGATTTTAAAATGAAATGTCCAAAATGCAATCATGATATTAATGATAAAATGCTTGTTTGTCCTAACTGCAAAAAAGTATTAAGACTTGCTTGCCCTAAATGCGAAACAATTAACAAGACAAACACTTGCAAACGATGTGGATTTGTTATCGTTACGAAATGCCACAAATGCGGTAAAATAAACAAAACAATAAACGGGACGTGCGTAAAATGCGGATTTAGCAATTATACGAGTATTGCTATAAATGCTTCAAACATTGATGAATTTGCATGCCTAACTATTGAATTCCCAAATTTGGCAGGCATTACATCAGCACTCGGCTCTACCAAGTTGACTGATAAATTTAAAGCGAATTTAGATCGACTAATATCAAATTATACCCATTCCGTAGGTCTTTCAAGGGAAATTATTGAGAATGTTTATATTACAAGATTTAATAAAGATGCTTCCTTTTCAACATCCGCGAACAATGCTATTAAAGCTGCAATAGAAATCCAAAACTTAATCACTGAATTAAATTTTAAACTAAAAAAGACAATTCAAACTTCTTTGAAATGTAATATGGCAGTACTCAAAAGAGATATATATTCTCAACCGCAACAGTATAAATCAGGATGCAATATAAAATTAATTTATCAGCATAAACAAGATTATAACTTGCTGAATAATTTGCAAATTATCGTGGATTCTTATGTTTATGAACAAATTTGTGACCAATATGAATTATCGACAATAACGGCAAATTTTGTTAAAAATGAGATGGTTACTTTTTTTGAACTGCATTTGAAAAAATATATAAAAATTCCTAAAGAAAAGGAAGATACCGACGAAATTCAAAGCTTAGAGAAATTAAACCTTTTTGAAGATAATTTTTCGAAAGAGGATGATGCCGAAGAAGATAGTCTTTACAATATTGATTCAATAAATTTCGATGAATTAAAATGTACATTTACCAAAGTGAAATCACTAAATTTATTGCCTGAAATATTAGAAAAATTTAAACTAAACAGGAAACGAATTATCTCGATAAAAAGTAAAAAAGAATTTTTCCCGAAAAGTGGTGAGTTATTAAGTCAATTAGGTTCTTCAAATCTATTTAATAACGTATTTAGAGTAACATGTTATGACGAAATGAAATATAAACCTTACGGATTTTTCTATGAATTAATTTCAAGTATTTATAATTTTTCATTAAGCCCTAAAAATTTTGAAAATAATAATTTCAGCATGTTTCAAGAAATTGATTCCTCAAGATTTATTAAAGATTTGATAAATTCAACTGAAAGAAAATTCCCGCATCCTGAAGATGTAAGATATTCTTTGTTTGACATATTTTTTAATATTTTTAGCACAATGTCAAATTCTCTAATATATATTGAAAACTTCGAAAAAATTGATGATACCTCTTATGAAGTTTTACAACTATTCTTCGAAAATTTTAAAGAGTTAGATATAAGTTATTTAATTGTCACGGATAAAGAATTTTCATTACATAAAAATTCTCATTTTCTTTTGGCGGATTCTGATTACATAGAAATCAATGTTCAGCCCACTCCGTTTAAGGAAATCATTGAAAAAAATCCTCAAAAGTACGAAAAAATTTTAAATAGTTACTACATTGAAAAGATAGCCCAAAATACAAAAGGAAGCGTTTTATATTTTGAACAATCCTTAGAATATTTACTGGAAAAAGGACTTTTGACTTATGAGCATGGTGTTTTTGATTTAGCTGCTTTTGAAAATATTTTAATCCCCACAACTTTAAATGAATTAGTAATAAAAAGATTAAAACATCTGTCAGCGGATAAGGATGTCTATAAAATCTTTGGAATGCTTTTGTTAATCGGTCCAAGAATAGATTTATTAAGCGTAAAACTTTTACAAATCAAAGATGAAGCAACCATTATACAAAAATTAATCGCTAAAAATTACATATACATACATAACAACACAATTTATATTCAAAATTACAATCTATATTATGAAAATTTTATTTTAAGTACGCCTTTGCAATTAAAGCAAGATTTAGCTGACGAGCTTTTGAATAAAGTCTTTTTATTTGACAATAGGCACCCCGTTAATGCAACTCTATACAAGATTTTGGAGCAAGACAGACAAGAGTTTCTCACTTTAGAAAGTTTATCACGTCTGAATGCTTCAATGGGGGATTTTAGTGCATATTTAAATTGTAGTATCAGATTCCTGAAAATGATTGATAATCATGTTGATGAAAATTCACAAAAATCTATTGAAGAATATAAAATGGAAGTTTATGAAAATATTTCCAACCTCTTGTATAAATATACTCCAAGCAAAATTCATAATATCGCGCAAGTCATTTTAAACAATCTGGAAAAAACGACTGAGGATAAAAAAGTTATTGATTTATGTAATAAAATGCTGCAAGGATGCTTGATTAGCGGCAACTATTCATACGCCCTTGAACTTATCCATAAAATCCTTTCAAGGTTTTCAAACTCGTCACTTAACCCAAATGACAGCAATTTTGATATAGCATTTTTCTTGGTCTCTTTCATTAAAGTCGAGGTATTATTTAGCATTGGCAATTTAAAAACCTGTATTGAATCGGGAGAAGAGATTTTAAATGTCATAACTGTGCCAAATCTCCCAATGCTTAAACCTAAAAACTTTTCACTAAACCAATTTGAAGAAATTATTTTAGATGCAATGTCTTTTGTTCTTATTTCAAAAATTATATTGATGGAAGATGATTTAGAAAACTTTATAGCGAAAACTCAAACTAATGTCGGCAAAGTCCCGAAAGTTTTTGATTTATTTTTAGTACTTCAAAAAGTACTAAAAGGTGATGTAGTAAGTCTCCCTTTTAATGATCCTGTTCAAGACGACAAATTTTTTGAAATAACGCTAAATATTATAAAAGCTTTCAGTGAAAATAAACTGAATTATAAAAAATTCGCGAGCAATATTTATCAGGCAAAAATTAGCGCAAAAATACGTAAATTATCACAAATTGAACTTATATGCGATTTATTAATCGGCTATTCTTATTTTAAGCTTGAGAAATATACAAAAGCATCACTTATCTATTATAACGTATTGGAAATGAGTACAGCCAACGGATTAAAAATGGTCACTTATCTTGCTTGGTACCTTATGTCTATGTTAAAATTTAAACAGAATGATATTGAAGTAGCCTTTTGTATTGCGAATAATGCGATTATCCAATTGGAAAAAGATTATAATTCCAGTGATTTTCTACTCTTTTTATTTACAACGCTCTTATCAAAAATATTAATAGCCAAAAACGATAAAGTATCAGCAGAATTATGTTTAAGTAACGCTAAATTTATAAAAGAAAAATATGGACTAAAATTCAAAATAGGAGAGATATTGTGAAAATTTTATTTGCATCCGCAGAAGTAAAACCGTTTTCAAAAGTTGGAGGGTTGGCTGATGTTGTAGGGAGTTTGCCCAAATATATTGAAAAAGAAGCAGAAATAGCTATATTTACACCCCTTTATGGCTGTATTGATAAAGAAAAATATAAAGTTAAATTGGTAGAAAATTCAAGATTACAAATTAATTTTGGCTGGAATCAAAGCATTTTTCATCTATATATGGCGACATTGCCCGGCACAAAAATTAATGTATTTTTTATTGATAACCCAAAATATTTCGGGTGTTTTGATACAGTATACCCTTTCAACATTGACGAAAGATATAACCACGAAAGATTTATTGCTTTTTCAAGGGCAATTTTAGAGTACACTCAACTTTTAAACTTCAAACCTGATATAATTCACGCAAACGATTGGCACACAGGAATGTTACCGGTTTATTTGAAAACGACCTATAGAGATAATGAATTTTTTAAAGATACAAAAACTGTTTTCTCTATCCATAATTTAGCACATCAAGGGATGTTCTATGATGAAGTGCTTGATTTTGCCCAAATTCCAAGAAATGAAGTCATGTATTCTTGGGGTTTAGACCTTTTCGGGCATGTAAATTGGATGAGAGGAGCAATAAATTTCTCGGATAAGGTTATAACTGTTTCACCTACTTATGCAAAAGAAATTCAAACGGTCGCAGGTGGTGAACATATTGATTGTACGCTAAGAGATAATTCTTATAAGCTTTTGGGGATTTTAAACGGCATTGATACAAAAGAATTCAACCCTAAAACTGATAAATGTATTGCAAAAAACTTTGATAAAAAAGATTTATCAGGAAAAATCGATTGTAAAAAAGATTTATATAAAAAATTCGGATTAAAATACAAAAAAAATCGTCCTTTAATCGGTATGGTTTCACGGTTATCTGCACAAAAAGGATTTGAACTCTTTTGGGGACTTGATGAAGAGTTGAAAGCACTTAATGCAGATTTTTTAATTTTGGGAACCGGAGATATGTGGCTCGAATCTCATTTTAATCATCTCTCTAATACGACTGAAAACATTAGGGCTTACACTAAATTTTCACATGAACTTGCGAATCAAATTTATGCCGGAAGCGATATGTTCTTAATGCCTAGTAAATTTGAACCTTGCGGACTAAGCCAGATGATAGCAATGCGTTACGGAACATTGCCGATTGTGAGAGTTACAGGCGGGCTGGAGGACAGTGTCATTGGATATCCCCTAAAAAAAGCCAACGGGTTTAAATTTTGGGATTATGATGCAAGCAATATGATGAACGGCATAAAATATGCACTGGGAGTCTACAAAGATAAAGCCGAGTGGGAAAAACTTGTAAATTCAACAATGAGTGTTGATAATAGTTGGAAGACCAGTGCCAAACACTATATGGATGTTTACAACGGATTAACTTTAAGCTAATTGCTTACGCTAATCGTTCATTTGTAATTGCAAAGAAATTGTAAAATACATTCCTTTTGGGCTTTGTTTTTGATAGGATAAAATTATTGTTGGAATTCTCCATCAATAGTCAAAAGAAACATTACCGCTTGAGAGGATTTTGAATGAAGAAAATATTTTTAACCCTATGTGCTTTTATGTGCACTTTACAACAATCATTTGCGTTTAATTTGGATACTGAAATAGAAAAATATATTGCTCCTGTTTCAAACAAAGTTGTCTCGATTATGTTTTTACCAATAACTATTTTTGGTGCACATGTTCCGGTTATAATCCTCTGGATTCTTGCCGCGGGAATATTTTTCAGCTTATATTTTAGAGGGATTGCTATATGGGGACTCAAGCATTCGATAGATTTATTAAAAAAGCCTAAAAAAGACGCCTCAGGCGGTGAAATATCCCCTCTGGGCGCCTTAATGACCGCTTTATCTGGAACTGTGGGATTGGGTTGTATCGCTGGTGTTGCGATTTCGATTTCAATCGGGGGACCGGGCGCTGCTTTTTGGATTATGTTTGGAGCCATTTTGGGCATGGCGTTGAAATTTGCCGAAGTATCTTTATCTTTAAAATACAGAAAATTCCTACCCGACGGTACAATCGCCGGAGGTCCGATGCATTTTATAGCACATGGGTTAACACGAAGAAAAATGCGCTGGTTAGGTCAACCTCTAGCTGTTATTTTTGCTTATCTCTGTGTTGGCGGGGCTTTGACAGGTGGAAATATGGTTCAAATTAATCAAACTACAAGGCAAATTTTAAATATTACGGGCGGAGACAATGGCATTTTACATGGGTATAACTGGCTTATCGGTTTGATTTGCGCAATTTTAATGAGTATTATTATTATTGGCGGAATTAAATCAATAACTAAGGTTGCAATGAAGGCAGTACCGTTTATGGTTTATTTGTACTTAGTGGCGGGCGTAATTATAATTCTTGCAAATTGGCAAAATATTCCGCATGCTTTTTATATTTCAATTAAAGAAGCCTTTTTCCCTCAAGCGGTTGCAGGCGGAGTTATCGGAATAATGATTATCGGAATGCGCCGTTCAGTCCAATCAAACGAGGCAGGAACCGGTTCGGCTCCTATTGCTTATGCGACGGCACAAACGAATGAACCGATTTCTCAAGGGTTTATCGCGCTTTTAGAGCCATTATTAACAGGATTGGTTTGTATGCTCTCGGCAGGAATTATTATTACTTCTGGTGTTTACGAAAATTATACGA
Organism: uncultured bacterium; assembly: GCA_903885635.1. GTDB lineage: Bacteria > Cyanobacteriota > Vampirovibrionia > Gastranaerophilales > Gastranaerophilaceae > CAIPUE01. Next base: position 8,354 of record CAISJE010000174.1, on the reverse strand, counting down.
AAGGCGTTTCGGGTATTGAGCTTACTTCTTCGGCGTTTGAGGCGACTTTTCCTTGGTTTAAATATGTTTTATCGGTTGTTGTAATACTTTTTGCTCTTACAACGCTTATTTCTTGGGCTTATTACGGACAAAAAGCTTGGAATTATATTGTCGGTGAGGGCAAAAAACGTACGCTTGTTTACCAAATTATATTTTGTGTTTTTACGGTAATAGGCTCTGTTATGAATATTAAAACCATTATTGATTTAACCGATTCAATGATGCTTGGAATGGCAGTTCCAAACTGTTTGGCAATGTATTTTATGGCAAAAGAGCTGAAATTTGATTTGATTAAATATTGCAAAAAATACGAAGTAGGGTTGAAATTCAATAAAAATTGGTTTGAAAAAATCGATTGAGTTATTAAGAACTGTAAAAGTTTTATAAAAAAATATCAAAAAAAATATTCTTTGCGTTTTCATGATATACAATGTGTAAAATAGCAAAAGGAGGTGCGGAAGTGATAAATTCTGTTTCAACTGTCTCATTTAAAGGTGTTGGCGTTATGGATAAAGTTTCCCAAGAGCAATTATATAATCCCGGATTATATGCTTTGCCTGAATTGTTAAATCCACCTCCCCCTGCGTATAAAAAACGAGGCGGTTTCCTTAATTTTTTAGGTAGAGTGTTGCTTACTGCTATAGTAGTGGGCGGAGCTGCAATTGGGATTAGAAAAGTGTTAATGAACGATTATAAAGTCGTGGAAAAACTTGCTGATAAGGCAACAAATGGCGAAAAAATAAAAAATTCTTTCGCAAAATACACCGACAAATTATATGATAATACCGTTATTAGGTTTGCCGATTGGGTTGATAAGACGAAGAGTAAAAAGTGATGCAAAAATCTGGGGGAACTTGTCATGATTGAAACAAATCGTTTATTTTTCCGACAATATCCTGCGGGTCGAGTTCGTTTGTAATTTTATTAATATCTTGTGCTATCTGGTAAAGTTTTGCGGCTTCAATCTTATCACCTTTAATTGTGATTGCTCTTGCCAGATTGAAATGCGCAAGTGCGTAATTCGGGTTATACTCAATCGCTTTGGTAAAAAACTCAATGGCTTGCTGGACTCGTCCCAAATCGTCAAGATAAATTACACCCAAATTATTATAAGCTATATCATAAGTCTTATCGTATTCAATCGCAAGTTCATATTCTTTAATCGCCTCATCAGTATCACTTTTCCCCCAATGTAAAAAGCCTAAATTACAATGAATTTTTGCATTTGTCGGATCAAGCTCCAATGCGCTTCTATAAACAGTTAAGGCATTATCGTAATCTTCCTTATCATAAAATGCACTGCCAAGATTTACGTAAATATCAATATCATCAGGTGTCAAAAGATACGCACTTTGATATGCACTTATTGCAGCATCCAAATCTTTACCGCTTTGTTGATGAACATAGCCCAATGTTTGCGAAATAATGCTTGTCCATTGTTTATTCGGGTTCAGCGTAATTGCAGCTTGATAATGCGAAATAGCTTCATCTATTTCACCTTTGAGATAATAAATGTTCGCTAAATTGGAATGAAAATCAGGCATGCTTGGAAGAATAGTTATTAATTTCTTATAAACCTCTATCGCATTATCATAATCACCCTGTTCTTCATAAGTTTGACAAAGATGCCTGTATGCAGGAATGTTTAGACAGTCAAGCCAAATAGCTGTTTTATATTCAGTGATTGCATCCTCATATTGTCCCACAGAACGATAAATATCTCCGAGTAAACAATATAAAGGAACAAATCCGGGTGCTTCTTCAATTGCTTGAATATAAATATCTATTGCTTGGCTAAGTCCTTTAGTTTGAATTTGATAATAGCCTCTCATTAAAATAGGGAAAAATTTAAAGTAAGATGCAGCACGAGCAACATTTTTTATCGCTTGGCCATCAAATGGTAATGTCAAAAAGGAAAGTAATAATTCCATTTTGCTTTTTATCGACATTCTAAAGTTTTTAAAAGCAGATAGTTTATATAAATTGTAAAGTAAAAAATGGGCGCAAGAATTTTTGAAAGACTTAAGCTTTACAGCTTTTTGAGCATAAGATATCGCATCTGCAAATCTTGCTTTTTTTGTGTAAATTTCTGCCAAGAGGTAATAAGATTTACTATATTTTTCATTTTTTTTAATTGCCATATTAAGATAATTAATTGCTCTATCCAAATCACCCTTAAAAAAGTGGGCTTGACCGATTTTAAAATAAACTTCAGCAGAATCCATATAGGTTTCAAGCGCGCATTGGTATTCAGTTATTGCTTCATCAACGTACTGCGATGAAGTATATATATCTAAATGCCATGCCAAATACAAATCTCCCAGGCGAATATGTAAATCTGCATTTGTCGGATTATGTTGTAAGCCTATTTGACAAAGTTCGATTGCTTTTTGCACATCACCTTTTTTATATATTGTATTAATCTTCTTTAATTCTTCTTTTTCTTGCTTCATAGTTATTACGCTTCTTTATTTTCTAAAAGTTTGGCTGTTTGTATCTCAAAACATTGCTTAATTATTCTGGATCTATCATTTTCATCAATATCAGTAAACATCAAAACATGTTCATTTTTTGGAAGATATTCATTTGGAAGCAAAATTCCTTTTGCTCGAATCGCACGAATTTGCTTGGGAAGATATAACAAACTCCCCAGTAATTCTTTGGGTTCGAAACTTCCCTCATAAATAAACCTTAATCCGCCTCCACCTACTTCAGTCGTGCTGGTAATGATGTTATCAAACTCCAGGCGTTCAATAATGATTTTTGCATCCAATGCTGCTCTTATATATTTCCGTCTTTGAATTTTCAGGGATCTTTCTACGTACTCAATGATAAAATCATCTTCAAGTGGTGAGTTTAAAATTATTGTATCAAAAACTTTTATGCCCTCTGGTGTAAAAATGTTCGCAATCATTTCATTGCCTTCTTTTAAATCATCAATATAGCGAAAAATTTCATCAGAAAAATCTAAAGAAAGTCTATCCTTAGAAACTTCCTTAATAAAACAATCAACTTCTACATCCGGGTTGTCTATCGTTTCAAAGCATAATTTAATTTTTTGACCTTTTTTTATTTCATCCATGTTCTATATTGTAAGTAAATTCAGCCAAAAATGCAAGTTATTAAGTGAAATTAAGAACAGATAAACAACTACTGAATAACAAGACAATCTTCAAGAATTTTTTCAACAACACTCATTGCATGTATTTTAGTTGTATTAAATACTTCAATACCCGCTTCACTAATCATCAAAGGAATCTCCGTACAACCTAGAATAACTCCTTGAGCACCATCTCCTTTCATTTTATCAATGATTTCTAAATATTTTTGCTTGGAGTGTTCTTTAATAATTCCGCAACAAAGTTCTTCATAAATAATTCTGCTAACTTCAACCCTATCATCTCGATTTGGGATAATAGTTTCAATATTATATTCATCCTGTAATTTTTTTGAATAAAAATCTTCTTCCATGGTGAAAATCGTGCCTAATAGTCCGACCTTGTTCATTCTGCGACGTTGAATTTCTTTCGCAACACTGTCTACCATGTGGATTAAAGGCACAGAAATATTTTTCTGAACGGCAGGAGCGACTTTGTGCATTAAATTTGTGCATATTACAATATGCTCTGCACCGCAACGTTCAAGATTTTGTGCCGCAAAAGTTAATTTGTCCGCCAATTCATCCCATTTATCTTCAAACTGCATTTTTTCAATCTCTCTAAAATTAAAACTTTCAACTATAAGTTCAGCCGAAGCGCAACCGCCTAAGACTTTACGCACTTCAGAATTAATAATCTTATAATATTCAACTGTCGACTCGGGACTTAATCCCCCCAACAACCCTATTTTCTTCATCTCTTTATTCTCCTTGAATTTTTACTACAACAATAATATAAACTATATTAAAAAAATATCAAATTTAAGAGATTACCTGATTTTTCAGTTATAATGAGTAAATAATCGAAAGATTGGGGGGGAAATATGGGCAAAATATATTTTATAGATGTAACAAACAGAGATGGGGTTCAAACTTCAAGACTTGGTTTGGCAAAATTGCAAAAAACCGTCATAAATCTTATGCTTAATGACATGGGAATATCTCAATCAGAGTTTGGGTTTCCGACCACAGGACACGAACTAAATTACCTAAACGGTAATTTAGAGTTGGTGGATAGAGGAGTTATACAAAAGACAAAACTTTCCGGCTGGATGAGGGCTTTGTCGCAAGATGTGGAACTTTCTTTTAAAAATACGCCTAAATTGAAAAATCTCAATTTATCCCAATCTACTTCTGAACAGATGACAAACGGGAAATATCAGGGCAAAAAGACCCTTGATGATGTTTTAAAAATGACTTGCGAGGCTGTAGAATGTGCGGTTTCAAAAGGTGCTGAAATAATCGGAGTCAACGCCGAGGATGCTTCAAGAAGTGATATTGACTTTTTAATAAGATATGCGAAAGAGTCAAAAGCCAGCGGTGCAACTCGATTCAGATACTGCGATACATTAGGCTATGACGACCCTAAAACGGCTTATGACAGGATTTATCGAATAGCGAAAGAAGCTCAAATTGATGTCGAAACACATTTTCATAATGATTTGGGCATGGCGGTCGCTTGCTCTGTCATGGGTGCAAAAGCGGCTGTTGATGCAGGCTTTAACGCATATATAAACACGGCAATAAACGGCATGGGCGAACGAGCTGGAAACGCCGATTTAGTATCTTGTCTTTTGGCTATTTTAAAATCAAGCGGATTTAGCAAAAAATACGAAATTGACCCACAAATTGACCTGAGCAAGGCGTGGAAGCTTTCAAAATATACAGCGTACGCCTTCGGCGTACCTATTGCGATTAACCAACCAGCCGTGGGCGATAACGCATTTGCACACGAATCAGGAATCCACGCAGACGGTGCATTAAAAGACAGAAGAAATTATGAACTTTATGATTTTGAAGAACTGGGACGTGGCGAACCTGAAATAATCGAAACGGGAAGAATGATTACCGTCGGCGAATATGGGGGAATTAAAGGGTTTAGGAATGTATATCAGGGGCTTGAACTGGAATTTAAGGACGAACACGAGGCAAGAAATATCCTTGAATTGGCTCGTTACGCAAACGTGCATACCCAAAAACCGGTAACGGACAGTGAATTGAAGTTTATTTATCATTATCCTGATATTGCGGCGAAAATAATGACGGTTTCGCCGTATTACGAGCCAAAAGGTGCCATGAAAGAACGTGTTGAGGCGGATAAATCAAATCATAAAATTATTTAATATTAAAATAGTTCTGAATGCGACCCCATTCTTATCAATTCAACGAAATCATCAGATATTTGAAATATTAACAACCAGTCCGGCTCTATATGGCATTCGTATTTATCATCATAATTGCCGTTCAATTTATGAAGCCTGTATTTTTTATCTAAATTCGCTCCATCACATAAACTATCAACCACAGATTTGAATTTTTTAAGTTCTTTTCCTTGTTTCTTTATTTTTAAATAATCTTTTTTAAACTTTTTGGATACCTTAAGTTGTCTCATCTTCCATCGCTTCCATAAATTCGTCTACGTTTTTATAAACAGAAAGACCAACCCCTTTTTCCATATCGTCAATCGCTTTTTTTGTTTTGGCATTTGGAATTCGAACTTGAAAAGGAATTCCTTGTTGCAACAATGCCTGATGATAGGTTAATGTTATAAATTCTGTGGTGGTAATTCCCAGCTTATCTAAAATATCTTGAACGGCGATTTTTAATTCAGGGTTTATTCGTACCCTGATAAAATCAGTTTTTGTTGACATAAGCTTACTCCTTTATTAATCCTTTATTATATTGTAACACAAATGGGATACAATTTCAAGTGGGTAATTTTCGTCGTTTTTTGTGTTAGTATAAAAAAGGAAAAAGCAAAAAGGGAAAAGTAAGCAAAAATTGCAAAACTTATCAACTTATCAACTTATCAACTTATCAACTAAAGGAAAGGCACCTACAATACAAACAGGTGCAACAAAATAAAAAGCTCCCTAGCAAAGGAGATGCGAGCGGGCAAGTCCCAACTTAAAATGAGGGACGGAGCAAAAAACAGCGAGTGCAATAAGGCGAGTAAGCCGATATTTTGAAAAAGTAAAGTAGTAATTCGAAAAAGTTAGTAAAGGCGCCAACAAAATAAGTAGGTGTAATGGTGTAAAAAAAAAATGACGTTAGCAGAAAAAATTATATCAAACCATGCCGGAAAAAAGGTTCGGGCGGGCGAACTTGTGATTGCAAGGGTTGACGTTTGTGCCGTTCAGGATGGAACGGGTCCTTTGACGGTTCAGGAGTTTAAAAAAATCGGCAAAGAACGGCTTAATAACCCTGAGAGAACGATTTTGTTTATTGACCACGCTGCACCGAGCCCGAGAAAAGAGCTTTCTAATACACACATGGTTTTGAGGGAGTTCGCAAAGGAATACGGTGCGGTTTTATCGGATGTTGGTGCGGGAGTTTGTCATCAGAGGTTAATCGAGGATTACGTAAACCCTGCTGAAATCCTTGTCGGGGCGGATTCTCATACCTGTACTTCGGGTGCTTTGGGGGCTTTTGCGACAGGCATGGGTTCGACTGATATTGCGGTTGCGATGGCGTTGGGTAAAACTTGGCTAAAAGTTCCTTCTACGTTTAAAATAGAGGTTAGCGGCGAATTTCAGCAGGGGGTTTGCTCAAAAGACTTGATGCTTTATTTGATAGGAATGATTGGGGCGGATGGGGCGACTTATCGAGCGTTGGAGTTTTCGGGCGATACGATTGAAAACATGTCGATGTCTGAGAGGTTTACGCTTGCAAATATGGCGGTTGAGGCGGGTGCTAAGGCGGGGCTTTTTGTGTCCGATTTAAAGACAAAAGAGTATTTGAAAGCACATGGACGTGAGGACAAATGGGTCGAGATTAAGCCTGATGAGGATGCGGTTTACGAACGGGTTATTAAAATTAAGGCAAACGAGATTAAACACATGGTCGCATGCCCGCATACGGTGGATAATGTAAAGGCGGTTGAGGAATTGGGCGAGGTCAAGGTTAATCAGGTTTTTGTGGGAACTTGCACTAACGGACGGATTGAAGATTTGAGGGTTGTGGCTGAAATTTTGAGAGGGAAAAAAGTTCATCCCGAGGTGAGGATGCTTATTTCGCCTGCTTCAAAGGCGGTTTTCAAACAGGCATTGAAAGAAGGATTGATTGAAATTTTTGTTGATGCGAATGCGGCGATATTGACTGCGGGTTGCGGACCTTGCGTGGGGGTGCATGCGGGGATTTTGGGTGATGGCGAGGTTTGTCTTGCGACTCAAAACAGGAATTTTCAGGGTCGCATGGGCAACACAAAAGGGTTTATTTACCTTGCATCGCCTCATGTCGCTGCACATACGGCGTTGAATGGATATATCAGTAATTAGGGAAGTGCAGATTGCTTTGAATAAAACTCAGTATTCAAAAAAACAACCCATTTTATTTGGAGTTGTTTTTTAAGTTATCTTATATTTTTTAAATTAGGCAGTACCGACCAATGATGCCTTATTATAATTGGCTAATATAGTTGCCCCGCTCATACTTTGTGCTGACGCCATTGTTGAAAGCTGATTTGCAATAAGCGAATATTTAGCCTTATAGCTATCAAGTTCAAGTAATTTAGTAGGGTCTTTTCCGGCAGTTGCCTCTAATGCAGTGATTTTGTCGGATATGGTAGTTATAAGATCTCCAATCTTCGCATTATTACCGACAGGGATACCCATTTTAGACGCTAAATCTTTAATATCTGCGATAGTGGCATCTAAACTCGAAGTGCCTGACTTGCCACATTTCCCGCAATTAGTACAAGGTTGACAATTGCCTTGAGTTTTAGAATTGTTTACTGTTGATTGTTGCGCTTTAAATATCGCTTGTTGAGCTTCTACTTCTGTTACATATTTCGAAGGATCAAGTCCCAATGATTGTAGTCTCTTTTTAGTATTACTACTAATAGCAATAGATGAATTACTCGCTGCTTGATTATTACCATTAATTGCACTGATTGTATCTGTCATAAAAAACCTTCCTTCTTTAATTATGCTTACACATTATGTATATATAAAGTATATATAAAATATGGGATTTCAGGTTTTGTTAAATTGGTTACATTTATTTACAATATCAGCGCAGGCGTATTCAACAAGTAAGTGGAACGGTAGCTTCTAAATAAGCTTCATATGGAGTTTTAAATTTTAGCACCTTCATTGGCAAATTATTTATCCAATCTTCTACAAATTGTATTTCCTTTTCTGTTATTGTATCAAAGTCC
>CAISJE010000173.1 GCA_903885635.1 uncultured bacterium | reverse complement strand
TTTAAACGCCATATCTATATTCATCTCATCCTCCATAAAATTAAACAATACATCTGTATTCTTTAATTTTAAAAGAAATAAGCTTGATTATCATACTTTAGATAGGTTATTTTTATTCTATTTCGCAATATGTCTATTATTTGTTGTATTTTTTGCCATTTCCGTTAAGGTTTCGGCATAACTTAAATCACTGCAAAAAAAGCTTATTAGCAAAGCTAAAATGAGCGACTGAACATTTTTTTTCATTCTTAATATCAATTCATATAGGCTATAGTGCTTTAATTATTGTAGTTCAATAATTTTATATAATAAATACTTTTTTTGTAGTATATTGATAAAATGATATATAAATCCCAAAAACCAACGCAGATAAAGACTAAGGCACCTATTGTTGAAGCACTTAAAACTTCAGTAGAAAACCCGACATATCAGTTTCATATTCCGGGGCATACAAAAGGGCAGGGGGCTTATCCCGAGTTTAGAAAATTAGTCGGCAAAAAAGCACTTTTAATTGATACGACGGATGAGTTTGATAATCTTGGCACCCTTAATCCCGCAACAGGTCCGATACAGGAAGCGGAAAAACTTGCGGCGAAAGCTTTTGGTGCGAAAAAAACCTTTTTCTTGCTTAACGGTTCAACTGTTGGGAATTTAGCTATTGCGATGGGTTTAACCAGAAAAGGTCAGAAAATTATTACAAACAGAAATTGTCATCGTTCGGTTATAACAGGCATGATAATTTCAGGTGCCGACCCTTTGTGGCTTGTTCCAAACAGATTGGACGAATGGGGGATTTGGGGAAGTGTTATCCCTGAGGATGTCGAAGAATTACTCAAAACGCACGAGGACGTGGCGATGGTGTGGATTACAAATCCGACTTACGAGGGCGTTGTGTCTGATGTAAAATCGATAAGCGTGATTTGTAAAAAATATAATGTTCCGTTAATTGTTGATGAAGCACATGGGTGCTTATGGAATTTTAATAAACATTTACCTACATCTTCGCTTGAGTTGGGTGCGGATGTGATTGTTCATTCTTTGCACAAAACAGGCGGAAGTATGAGCCAAAGCTCCATGCTTCATATCAGCGAAAATTCTTTGCTGGATGCAGAAAAAATCGAAAAAGCGTTGAAACTTTTACATACAACAAGCCCTTCGCTCATGCTTTTGGCGAGCTTGGATGCTGCAAGAGCAAATTTAGAAAGCCAAAAAGGCAAAGAGCAGATTGAAAAAGCTGTGCAAAACGCAAAATATTTAAGAAAAAGAATTGACGATATTCCCTCCATGCACCAGCTTAAACCTGATTTTGGCTACCAAACGGATGTGATGAAGGTTTTTGTCAAGGCGGATGGGCTTTCGGGTAAAAGATTAGAATCTATTTTGGAAATAGATTTTAAAATAGAGGTGGAATCGGCATCTGATGTGGGTTTATTAATTCTCTCAAATATAGGAAACAAGCGTTCTGATTTTGAATATTTGGCAGATTGTTTGGAAAAAATTTCAAAAAAAGAGTATTCGGATATTTGTTATTTGGAAAACAAAAAACACATGCCGATGTTGACTCCGAACATAAAAATGAATCTTCAAGAGGCTTTCTATGCCGATAAAGAAACGGTTTTAAAGGAAAACGCAATCGGACGGATTTCGGGTGAAATTATCGCCGAATGTCCTCCGGGGATTGCGATTTTGGTTCCGGGTGAATTGATTACCGAAGAACACAAGTCTTACTTGGAAGACTATGAATATATTGATGTGTTGATGGGGAAGTAAAGAGTAAAGAGTAAACAGTGAACAGAGGGCAATAAGCCCGAGGTCGTCAAAGTAGGGCGGGATTGCTATCCCGCCAGCAATAAGCATCGAGGGAGACGGCAAGGGTGGGCTTCAGCCCACCAACAACAAGCCAGAAAAAGTAAGAGGTGAATGGTGAGAGATAATACGAACAAAAAAGCATTAACTTGGTTAAACCTCGCACATTTGGCGAACGATACTTATTCGGGGTTTTTAAACCCTATTATGCCGTTTATTGCAGTAAAAGTAGGTATTTCAATGGCTGTTGCGACTATGATAATGAGTATCGCACAGGTTTTTGGCTCAATGTTTCAACCCATCTTCGGGTTTTTTGCGGATAATATGGTCAAAAGAGCCTTCATTTTTTGGGGCTTAATCTTTGGTTCGCTATTCGTCCCGCTTGCGACAAACGCTCCGAATGCAATAATTTTAACCCTTTTTGTAATCCTTGGAAACCTTGGCGGAAGTTTTTTTCATCCTCAGGCACTCGGGTTTATCGCAAGATTTTCACGAGAAAATTTTGTGTCTAATATTGGTGTTTTTATAACTTTTGGAACTATCGGGTATTCGCTTGGACCTGTAATTTCAGCACTCGTTACGCAACATTTGGGGCTGGATAAAATCCCTTATCTGTCGATTGTGGGAATTTTTCTTGCGTTGGCGATGTTTAAATGTGTTCCAAAAATTTCGGGTACGGGGGTGAAAATTGAGCATAAATATTTCAAGGAAACTTTCAGAGAAATTTTAACGAATAAATACATGCTTATCTTGATAATGGTTTCGATAATGAAATCGTTGATAACGAACGCTTCTGTGATTTTGTTACCTTTTTTATGGAAAAGTCTTGGGCATAGCCCGACTTATATCGGGGTTGCGTTGTTCTTATTCCTTTTGGCAGGTGGATTTGGGTCTATTTTGAGCGGAAGGTTTGAAAAAGCGATTGGGGCGAAAAAAATCTTTTATATTTCCATGACTTTGACGTTGCCGATAATGGCGTTGTTTGTTTTGACTTACAAATTGCATCCGATAATTTCTGTTGCGATTTTTGGTTTCATGGGCTTTATCACAATGCTTGCACAACCTGTGATGATAGTGATGGCACAGCGGATTTTGCCTAAATATAAAAGTAATGTTTCGGGATTTATTAACGGTTTTAGTTGGGGCGTGGTCGCAATATTTTTGACGATTATCGGATTTTCAGCCCAAACGTTCGGGATAGCAAAAGTTTTGTTGATTGTTTCTTTTGTCCCTGTTGTATTTGCGTATTTTGTTAAATTTTTGCCGCAAAGTGAGGGCTAGAATATTCTTACATTCGGTCAAGTTCTCCGAGCCAAAAAGAAGGGTCGAAATCCATTATTTTTAAAGCCAAATCCTCTGTTTCATTCTCTGTTGCTCCAAATTTTTGTCCTATACTTTTGGCCGTTTCCATTATTTTATCTGTTTGTCTGTCTGACGGTAGTTCACGTCCAAGAAATTTTTCTAATTTTGGAATATCGTCGGTAGTCATTTGTTGAACAGAATTGATTAACTTTGGTACCAATTCTGTAAGATACGATTGTTGGGCATTCCATAATTGAGTAGCATGCCACTTTACATCCAAAATTGCTTGTGGTGTTTTGAAACCAAGGAAATTTTGGATTTTTTCAATCCCTTGGTCCAAGCCAGTAGGTAAAATACTATATATATTACGGCTATCTACACTTGCTTTTAATTCTTCCAAATACTTCTGCTTAATCTTAAATGCAGGGTTTTGCGGATATACTTTTGCTAACTCCTGCTCCCTTTGAGAATTAAGCTTTTGAAGCGTAACAACTATTTTTTTTGCCAATCCCGCTGGAGTTATACGCTCCTCTAAATCAATGTTCCCGTGGATGCTAATATTTTTTGTGAAGGGCTCAATATAGTTTAAACGAAAACCTTCCTCATGATAAATTGTTCCCAATTCTGCAAAGCGGAATCTCGGCTCTAATCCACCTTTTTCATCTGCAAAAAGCTTAATATTTTTGAGGTCTTTATTTTTGGATAATAATCCTATAAGTTCATTTAAAAAAGTCTTATCATATTTTGCTGATATAGCTTTTGCTAAATGAACAAGTGATTCTCCGCCTCTGTCTAACCTTGCTTCAAACTTAGGTTGACTTTTTCGATTTGTTTGCAAGTTCTGATTTTGTACCTGAACGCTATTAATTCTCATATTCGTCTATCCTTTTTATAGTTATCACAATAGCTTAAAAACATGTGAAAAAATAAGTTGTTAGCAAAAAATTCTGCCATAAATAACTTTATGCCCTAATATCCTCGCCCTAATTGGCTTTAAGGCGATTGTAAACTTTTATGACACGTGGAATTTGACTGTAACTGGTCAGCAGAAATTAACATTGTCATAAGTCAGGATTTAGCGAGCTTTTCACCTCTTCCTTGCGGAGAGGTCGACTTTCAGCACGAGCGGAAGCCCGCGAGTGTTAGAAAGTCGGATGAGGGTTAATTGCAATCAGAGTAAGCTTTTTCACCCTCCCCCAAGGATTTCATACACTCGCACACTCGTGTTGAAATCCTATCCTCGTCGTCGACAAGTCGACACCCTCCCTTCTAAGGCTCGCAAACTCGCCAAGAAGA
>CAISJE010000172.1 GCA_903885635.1 uncultured bacterium | reverse complement strand
TTTAAACGCCATATCTATATTCATCTCATCCTCCATAAAATTAAACAATACATCTGTATTCTTTAATTTTAAAAGAAATAAGCTTGATTATCATACTTTAGATAGGTTATTTTTATTCTATTTCGCAATATGTCTATTTTATATGATTTCTTTTTCTAGGTGTTCCACTTACTTATTGAACTTGCACATGGCGAATTAGTAAACAAATGTAACAGATTTGAGTATATATGCAATTTTGCATTTAGTATATACTTTATATATATGTAAGGCAACCCCGTCAAAGAAGAGAGCAAGCATTAAATAAACACACCCCCGTTTAAAACAAAAAGAGACATACAAAACCACCTTTCAACCCACTACACCTACCCTACCTACCTACCCTACTTCCCTTCCTAACAAGATTTTACTCCCCTTTCGGGGAGTTTTTTTTATTCTTTTAAAAAAATATCAAAATAGCCTAGTAGAGCTATAATATTTATAGCCTGTTGGAGTTATTTTGAAAAAATGTTTGGTGTATTCTATATTGTATAAGGAGGGTAAGCCCATGAAAAATTTCTCAATAATCACTCTTATTTTTGTAATCCCATTGGTTGCGTACATGTTGTTGTCAAAGCCCGATGTAAGCTTTGCAAACAAAGTTACGGATGCAAATAAACCGCAGATTATCAAATTTACATCACTTATGTGTTTGGATTGTAAAAAACTTGATAAGGTAATGAAAGAAGTTTATCCAAATTACAGTGACAAAATTGCACTGACTGAAATTCAGGTTCAAAATGAAGATGCTTATACTAAAAAACAAATTGAAAAGTATAATGTAACTTTAGTTCCAACGTTAATAATAATTAATTCTAAAGGTAAAAAACTTTCTAAAATTGAGGGTTTTGTAGAACAAGAAAAATTAGAAAAGTTGATGAAAGAGCTTAATTAATGGACAATTATATAAATATATTAACTCATGGTGCTGCAGGTACGGGGCATTTTAGTTTGATTATGCTCGTGATATCTTTCTTAGGGGGACTTTTAGCGTCAATATCACCATGTTCGTTGGCGATGTTGCCTATAATTGTGGGTTATGTCGGCGGATATTCTCAAGGAAATCCTGTTAAAACATTTTTACAAATGTTGTTTTTCGTTTTTGGCTCATCGCTTGTTTTCGCTACGATTGGGGTGATTTGTGCTGTCACCGGAAAAGTTTTTGTCACATTTGCTCCTGTGTATTTTATTTTATTGCTGGCATCTTTATTAATGGTAATGGGGTTAAATATTCTTGGGGTACTTGATTTTAGCATGCCGGTTCTTATCAAGCAAATTCCTCAAAGTTCGGGTAAAAATATGATTTTGTACCCAATATTAATCGGTGCGGTTTTTGCGATTGCCGGAACACCCTGTTCTACGCCGATTTTAGCAGGTATAATGGCGTTTGCTTCAATGTCCACGAATATTTTATTTGCTGTCCTAATGTTGTTTATGTTCTCTTTGGGACAAGGTTTAATTCTGGTCATAGCAGGGGTATTCACCTCAAGCTTGAAAGGATTTAAAAACTTTGCGCATGTTTCTGAAATTTTACTAAAATTAAGCGGAATACTTTTGATTTTTTCTTCCGGTTATCTTTTTTATAAGATATTTTCTCCGTTGTTGTAAAAAAATAATGTATGTAGTAACATTGATTTACGCATTGTTATTAAACGGAGAAAAAAGACATGATAAAAACTATTGAGGGTAAATTAACAGTAACGAATGAAAAGTTCTGCATTGTGGTTTCAAGATTTAATGAGTTTATCAGCTCAAAACTTTTGTCTGGTGCGATTGATGAATTAACCAGACATGGAGTTGAAAAGGCTAACATCACGGTTGTTTGGTCCCCAGGGGCGTTTGAAATCCCTGTATTGGCCCAGAAATGTGCAAAATCAGGGGCATACGATGCCATAATAGCTCTAGGAGCGATTATTAGAGGTTCAACGCCACATTTTGATTATGTTAGTTCAGAATTATCAAAAGGAATTGCTTCCGTCAGTTTATCAACGGGCGTTCCCGTAATCTTCGGTGTGCTTACTACCGAAAATATTGAGCAGGCGATTGAAAGAGCGGGGACAAAAGCGGGTAACAAAGGCTCCGATGCGGCTAAAGCGGCAATCGAGATGGCTAATCTGCTTAAATTGGTTTAGGATTTAGATAATATGTTGGGATTGCTGTCTCATCAGAGTAAGGAGATATTTTTATGGCTGAAATAATAACAGAATACAGGAATGAAAACACAAAAGATATAGATATAATTTCTACTCTTGAAATGGTAAAAAAAATGAATGACGAGGACAAGATTGTTGCGCTTGCCGTTGAGGAAGAGTTAGAAAATATAGCAAATGCTATTGATTTAATCGCCAAACAATTTTTAAAGGGTGGGATGCTTTTTTACTTTGGAGCCGGAACTTCTGGGCGATTAGGTGTTTTGGATGCTTCTGAATGTCCTCCGACTTTTAGTGTTGACTCTGATATGGTTCAAAGTGTCATTGCAGGCGGTGAAATGGCGTTTAAAAATGCAATTGAAGGTGCCGAAGATAATTTTGAAGCAGGGATTGAAGATGCCAAACAACTGACAAAAGACGATGTTGTTGTCGTAGTATCTGCCAGCGGAAATCCAAAATACCTTTTGGGCGTTTTGGCTCAGGCGGAAAAAATCGGAACAAAAACAATTGGAATCACCTGTAATGCTAAGGGTAGAATTGCCGAAGAAGCAGGGATTGTAATCTGTCCCGAGGTTGGACCCGAAGTTATTGCCGGTTCAAGCAGATTGAAAGCCGGAACGGCTCAAAAAATGATTTTGAATATGCTCTCAACAGGCTCAATGATTAAAATCGGTAAAACTTATGAAAATTTTATGATTGACTTAAAAGCGAGTAACGAAAAATTAAAAGACAGAGCGATTAAAATTGTATCGCAAATCGCAGCAGTTACTCACGCAGAAGCTTTAGCAATGCTGATGAAATGCAGTTGGGAAATCAAAGTTGCGATTGTTTCGCTTAAACTAAACATGGATGTTGCGAAAGCTCGACTTGAATTAAAAAAGCATGGCGGAGTTTTAAGAAAAGTTATTTAATGAGGTAAAAATATGAAACTTACGGTATTAGGCGCAGGATGTTGGGGATTGACTCTGGCGTGGTTATTAACAGAAAATTTTGATGAAGTCGTTGTTTGGGGTAGAGAACATGATTTATCAGAAGAACTAAAAACTCAAAAACGCGTGTCAAAACCTCTCGAAATTCAGTTAAAGGACAAAGTCCAAATTAGTTCAAACCTTTCAGAATCAATAAAAGACGCTGATATAATTTTATTGGTTGTTGCGACTTCAGGTATCAGAAATGTTTGCGAACAGCTGAAAATCGCAGGCATTAAAGATGAACAGATTTTGACAAATGCTTCAAAAGGGATTGAACTTGCGTCTTTGATGAGAATGTCCGAAGTTATAAAAGATGTTTTGCCTAACCAAAATTTGGCGATACTTTCAGGTCCTACTTTGGCGAAAGAAGTATTAATGGGAAAACCAACCGCCGCGTCTGTTGCGTCAGAAGATTTAGAAATAGCCAAGAAAGTTCAAGGTGCTTGTTCCGTGCACAGTAAATTTAGACTTTACACGAACAAGGATGTAATCGGAGTTGAACTTGGCGGAAGCTTAAAAAACGTAATCGCTATTGCCGCAGGATTTGCCCGTGCTATGGACTTGGGAGATAATTGTGCCGGTGCTCTTTTAACCAGAGGGATGGCTGAAATAGTTCGGGTTAGTCTGAAATTGGGTGCTAAACCATCTACATTGTACGGGCTTTCCGGCATGGGCGATTTAATTGCAACTTGCTCAAGCCCTATGTCCAGAAACCATACGGTGGGGGCTATGCTTGGAAAAGGCAAAAAAATTGACGATATTTTAAAAGAATTAGGTTCTGTTGCAGAAGGTGTAAAAACCTCTAAGGCAGTTTGTGAATTGGCAAAAAAATTAGATATCGAAGTCCCCGTTTCAAGTGCAATCTACGAAGCTGTTTACACCGATATTACGCCAAATGAAGTGCTTGATAAACTTATGAATAGGGAATTAAAAGAAGAAGAAAGTTATATGTAATTTATATTAACCTCGTCCGACGAATGTCCCTGATTGGGTTTTTGTAGTACAATTAAGGAAGTTATGAAATATGCCGTAAGATTAATTAAGAATACCTTTCATCCGCTACAGGTGCCTGAGTCTTTGACTCTTGAACATGGGCAAATGATTCTCGTCAGAACCGAAAAAGGCGAAGAAGCATTGAAAGTTTTTGCGGTTAATTCTGAAATTTCTGCGCAATGGGAAAAATTCAAACCGGAAATATTGCCGGTAATAAGAATATTATCTCAACGAGATTTACAGACATTGGACGAAATCAAAAAAGAAGAGGTTGAGTCATTTTTTAAGTGTCAGCAGCTTATTAAGCAACATAGGTTGACTATGCATTTGGTTCAATGCCGAATTACTTTTGACAGAAAAAAAATAACTTTTTTTTATACGGCATCTGAAAGAGTCGATTTTAGAGAACTTTTAAAGGATTTAACCCAGCTTTTTAAACGGATTAGGATTGATTTGAGACATATTGGGGTCAGAGACGAGACTTCAATTATTGAAGGAACAGGGATTTGTGGAAGACCTTTTTGTTGTTGTTCGTTTTTGAGAAAATTTGAAACGATAAATGTTAAGCTTGCCAAAGATCAAGGTATGCCAATTGCTCCGGGGAAAATATCAGGGACGTGCGGAAGGTTACTTTGTTGCTTAAATTATGAATATTCAAACTACATTGATGCTGCAAAAGGCATGCCTCCTATCGGTTGTGCTGTTATGACGCCTGATGGACTCGGTAAAGTTTTTCAATTGAAATTTTTGAATTCCAATGTTGCAGTTAAATTAGAAGACGGCAAAATAAAGGATTATGCTGTTAAGGAAATCGAAATGGTTGATGCTGAAGTGAATGTAGAATTGGACAATATTCCGGTTGCGACTTATCCTGAAGAATCCGAGGGTATTGACATTCGACAGCTTGAAGACGATAGAAACAGCTCAACTGGGAATGTTTAGTAGAATAAACAACCTTTCAACTTTTCAACTCTAATACCCAATCGCCCATGAAAAAGGTTTTTGAGCATCAAGTTTCTTGTCGGTGACTATATTTGAAGAAACTGCAGGGATTTCAATGACTTGTTGAGCCTTTTTTAGCATATTGTTTTTTTGCATCGTCATATCAACATTATTAAAAGATTTTAGTTTATCCAGTTTGTTCTGCAAATCAGAATTTTCGTCGTTTAAAACCACCGTTTGTCTGCTTAAATTATTTAAGACGATTTCATTTGCAGTTGCAAAATAATAGCTTATCGCTGTTAAAAAAAGAAAAATACCTAGCAGTGTGGTTAATGTTGTATTAATTTTTCTGATTGCCATCTCTTTTTTTGTATTCTCCTTTGGGAAATAGCCTTCTATTAGCGGGGCGTCTTGTTGAGGATTATTTTGATAATACTCTGCGTAATTGTATGAATAATTATAATGATTATTTTGAACTTGATTTTGATTCAATTATCCTACTCCCTAACTACAAAGTTTTCTGCTAACCCTTAATTTCGCGCTCCTTGAGGGCGGGTTTGTTTTAATTTCTTCTTCACTTGCTAAAATCGGTTTTTTAGTAATAATTTCTAATTCAGGCGGTCCGCATTTGCATATCATCTGATTTTTTTCACATCTACACTTTTGAGAATGATACTTGAAGAAGTTTTTTACTAATCTATCTTCAAGCGAGTGAAAACTTATTACGCTTATTATAGCACCATCAGCCAATAAAGCCAAGACTTTTTCTAATATATCTTTTACATTTGTTAACTCTTGATTAACCTCTATTCGAATAGCCTGAAAAACTCTTGTAGCAGGATGAATAGACGATTTTATACGTGGAGTCGCATTGATAATTAAATCTGCCAATTCTCCTGTCGTATCAATGGTTTTAATCCGTCTTTGCTCTACTATTTTTTTAGCAATTCTTTTTGAAAATCTTTCTTCTCCGTACTCACTAAAAATTCGTATCAAATCCGCTTCACTATAGAAGTTTACAACGTTAAAAGCGCTAAAATCACTATCCTTATTGAATCTCATGTCTAAAGGAGCATTTTTGGCAAATGAAAATCCACGTTCTGCTTTTGTCAGTTGGTGGTATGAAGCACCTAAATCAAGGAGTACTCCACCTGTAATTTTATTTACTCTTAATTCCTGTAACACATTCGTAATATTTGTGTAAGAATCTTTCACTATTGTTAAGTTTTTGTAATTTTTTAATCTTTCAGAAGCGGCTTCAATCGCGTCATCATCAAGATCAAAAGAAATCAATTGACCTGAGGGTTGAATTTTTTGCAAAATCAATTCGCTATGACCTCCGCCCCCCAATGTAGCATCAACATAAACAAGCCCGTCTTTGCACTCTAAAGCATCTACCGCTTCATGTCTCATCACAGTATAATGCTTAAAATCAACCATCTCAACCTCTTTTGTCCATAAGGTAATTATACCATGCACAAAACCAGCAATGATTCGGGAACATTAAAACACTACTCTCGTCTTCTTATCTATAAGTAAATTTAAATTAATGGTGTTTGATAATGTCATCCCAAATGCTTGGCACAACTATCAATGCCACATAAACGATACAACCAAACAGAACTAAATTAAAAGCTTCCATATCAATCACTCCTATAGCTTACAATTTCTTGTTCCACATTTTTAACTTTCATTAACCTTAACTTAGAAATGCTTTACAAAACTTAACTGGTGAAGGGTGAGAGGGAAAAACAAATCGTGTTAGAATTAATGTTGAGGAAAAGTTATGAAAAGAAAAATATCCAGATTGTTTAAAGAATTATGCTGCTCGGCATGTAAATCGGATTTTGATGAAAATTCTGTTTCAATTATGCGCGAAGAAAAAACAAAAGATGAAGAAATGATTGTATTCAGACTTAGTTGTCAAGAATGTGGAAAGAGCTTTGGCGTCGCATTTTTAGGTATTTCTGATTTTGAATTAAAGAATTATTCAGAAGATGACCTCATTTTGCATGTACAAGGAAGTGCTAATCCGATAAGTGAAGATGATGTTTTGGATGCACATAAATTTATTAAAAAGTTGGACAAAAACTGGCAGAAATTTATTGCCGATTTAAGCGAGGAATGATTTGATTGAACTTTTATCCCATAATCGCGTTTAACAAATACCCGACAAATATAAATGAAAGAAGCAAAAAACCCACAAACATAGCCAGAATTTTCCAACTCAAAATCCTGTTTAACATTATCAACTCTGGTAAGGAAATTGCCGTAATACTCATGAGCATAACAAGCGTTGTTCCAACAGGCACACCCTTCATCAAAAGCACCTGAACAATAGGCAAAACGCTGTTATAATTGGCATAAATCGGAATCCCGACAATCGCTGCCACAGGAACTGCAAAATATCTTGAAAAAATCTTCTATAAAAAACTGACCGCAATGCCTGATTTGGCTTGCAGCGATAATCCCATTTTTGAGGTGATAAAATTGGCAAATTGTTCTATAAAGTTGAACAAAAATTAAACTTCCAAATTACCACTATCCTCCCTCAACCATGGAAATACTAGTAACACCTGAATTTCTCGCAACATCCATCAATCTAACCACCGCACCGTGAGTTGCATCAGGTTCTGCCTGTATTAACATCCCGTCAGGTAAAGATTTTATTTTATCTTTAATCAAAGACTCTAAATCAGTCGTTACAACTTCGTGCCCGTCCACCATATATTTATCGGCATTGGTGACAGAAACCGTCAAAGTCTTACTCTCTTTTACCTGAGTTTGTTCTACCATATCGGGGACTGTAAGATTAAGCCCCTGTTGGTCTAAAAGCGGTGCTATTACCATCATAATAATTAAAAGCACCAAAAATATGTCCGTTAACGGGGTTATGTTTATTTCGTTAAAACTATCTCTGTTTTTTGATGACATTTTTTTATCCTTATTTTATTATTCTACCCAATTACTGCTTTTATCTTCCTGAGTTGTTTGTGTTTTAGGTTGGTCTTGTATAGGAGTAGAATTCCCCGATTCTAATTTCTTCTGTTCTTTTCTGCTTAAAGGTTCCCCCGCTAAAATTAACTTTGTAAATTCCGCTTCTTTTGCGGAATTCATAATCGCCATTATTTCAGAACTCTTTGCCTTCTCATCAGCCTTTACAACAACTTCTTTCTTCTCTAATGTATCTTTTATTGCAAGAAGTTCACTCGTTAGATTTTCCGGCTTAATTTCTTTTCCGTTTATGTACATTAAACCTTCCTTTGTAACCGCAACGGTAGCATTTTTTTGTTCGATTGAAATTCCGCTGTTGATTTCTGGAACAGAAATAGAATTATCCATCGACTGAAACGTAGGCGCAACAACCATCATGATTATTAAAAGCACCAAAAATATGTCCGTCAACGGTGTTATGTTTATTTCTGTAAATAGTGCGTCTTTGCCTTTTGAAGTTTTAATAGACATTTTTTTATCCTTACGTTATTTTAAAGCGATATTAGAAGCCGATTGAACGCTTACATCTTCGTCTGAGTCAACAAAGCTCAAGAACAATAATTTAATAAGCTGAAAATCATCTTCGTAGCGTTTTACGATTGATTGGAAAGAGTTATAGAAAATAACTGCAATAATCGCAACGCCCAACCCGAATGCCGTAGCGATCAAAGCGGACCCGATACCTGTTGCAACCGCGGCTGATTGATTACCCTGACTTGCCAAATCCTGAAACGTATAAAGAATTCTAACAACCGTGCCGAACAACCCCAAGAAAGGGGCAACCCCTCCGATTGTACCAAGAATTGTCAAATGGTGCTCCAATTTTCTTGTAGCAAGACTTGCTGCAATGTCAAATGAACGTGAAAATCCTTTCTTTTGTTCAGAAAAAATTCTAACCGCTTCTTCTGTTACTTCACCGATTACCCCACCAAGTTGAATAGCAAGGTTTTGAGCGCCGTCAAGATTATTTCTTGCCAATTCTTTTTGTAATTTTGGTATGAACAACACGACGTCTCTCTTGTTTCTGTTGTAAAACGACCATCTGTTAAGAGCAACTGCCACGACTAAGACTGAACAAATCATAATCGGTAACAATACCGGCCAGTCCATTTGAATTGAATGTAATAATAGTTCCATAATTTTATCCTCTTTTTTATGTAATAATGACTTTTTTAGTTATATCCCGATGCTCCGAATACGTTATAATCAAACGTAAATTGAATATCGATACTGCTACCTTTAAAATCAGCAGGTAATGGCTTAAACGGTGCTGTTAGCTCAACTGCGCTCAATGCTGCTTTATCAGCGTTTGGAAGCCCAGATGATTTAAAAACTCTTACAGAAAGCAATCTGCCATCCCTTGCGATTTTGAACAAAAGCACAACACGCTTGCTTTCGTTTCCTTTTGGCGGTTCCCAATTCATTTTAATTCTTCTTTGAAGTTCTCTCATGTATGGCCCAAAGTCAGGTTCACGAATTGAATCTATTCCAGGTGCGCCCCCGCCGCCTCCAGGATTACCCGCATTACCGTACCCGGAGCCTCCTTTTGAAAGTCTGGAACCTGAAGAACCGCCTCCACCACCGGCAGTCGGAGCTAAAGAGGGAACAGGAGCATAACGGCCGCTGCCTTGTGCAGAGCTACTACCCCCTGATTTTGCCATTCCACTACCACCAATAGGTCCCGTCGAATATGTTTTTCCGCTTGTTGCACCTGTTGGTTTAGGTACGGGAATTGCGAAAGGAGAAGTCGGTTTCATTGAAAGTTTTGGGATTGAAGGCGGCTTCAATGAAGGTCTTGCCGAAGGCGGCTGAGGCCTTGCCGCGGGAGCCTTCGGCAAGAACGATTGAAATATATTTTGTTTAGGCTGCGTAGTCCGTTTGGTTACTTTTTTTCTTACCGTCTGCTTGGGAGCCTTTGGCCCCGGAGCATTTTTTTGTTGAACAGATTTTTTGGCAGGAGACGGAGAAGGCATTGAAACTTTTCTTTTTTGGTCTCTTTTTCCACCTGTTCTGGTATTTCTGTCCGAACGAAAATGCGTTTTTTTATTCAAGGGAGTTTGTTCTTTAGCATTGTCCACCAAAACAAATTCTATGTCGTTCATCTTCGGTTTTGGTCGGTCAAAAATTGAAAATGTAATCCCCATCAAAGCTAAAATGAAAACTATTAACCAAGCCGCACCAATAATAGTCGGGTGAAGAACAGCCGATAAAAAAATGGATTTTTTTAATGACATGTCCTTTTCGTCTTTTCTTATAACCGCAGGAATTATGTATTTTTCACTTTGTTCTGCATCATCTTCTATTAAACTGTTTTTGTTACCTAAAATTGCCACTTATTCAATCCTGTTTTTTAAATATTAATCTATTTTCACATTTTATAGAAAATATGAAAAAAACTTATTAGCCGATTTACTAGTAATCGTAGCTATTTGCTGATGGATTAACAGTAATTGGCTGGTCGATGCAAAGGTCAATAGTCGCATTTGAAGGAATAATAACGTCCGCGCCTTTGTCATAAAGCGATTTAGCAAGCCCTGCGCCCGCTCCCACACCTGTCATAATTGCGGTTCCTTTTCCCACAGCACCGCCTGAAATAGCAGAAGCCACAAGACCTGCTAACGCTCCTGCGCCTGCGCCGACACCCATGTCTTTAGCATAAGCTTTAGCTACATCTGCCTTAGTGCCACCCTTAAGTAAGCCCGTTCCGTCCTCTGTTCTTATCATAGCAGAAATCGGGATTCTTGCCCCGTAAGGAGTTGTAATTTCTGTGAAGCGAAGTCTTAAAGACCCGTTAATACTGCCATGCTTAGCTTTTGTAACTTGTGTAACTACCCCTGAAACACTGCTTCCTGCAGGTGCGATTAGAGTTGAGTTGTAATAAAAATCAGACCCCAAAGTCACCCCAACGGTTTGTCCCATGGTTAAATATTCTGAACTTATCGGAGTTGAAACGACAGCAGGCATGGTAACTCCGGCAGGAACTGTTACAACACGACCTTTTAAAGTTTGCCCCTGTCCGTAGTTTTGATTATTAACAGAATAATTACCCTGATATTGAGATTGTGCCGGCTTATAATTGTAATTACCGGCTGCAAATGTCGCATTAGCAGCAACAATTGAGACCAACATCAATAAACTTAGATTTTTTGTAAATTTTGTACTCATAATAAACATATCCTCCTTTTAATATCCCCTTTATATATATTATTATTCTAAATTATTTGTTTGTCAACGAAGTAACAAAATTTTGGTCATCGGACAAATTAGTGAAATATGGTCAGGCGTTACATTCTGCATATATGCGATACTCGAAATTCAGGAAATTCCTGTATCTGAAGCCCCTTCGTTTTAATGCCTTTATTTTGTTATTGATTCCCTCTTGACGGGCGTTGCTTTCAGGCATTTACTACCTCGTCCCACCAAGTGCCTAATGTCTTTACAAACTTAACAAAATATTTTCGCGCTCCATGAGTCAATTCCATCAACTTCTGCGATACAAAGCTCCTCTTGTACCCCTGAAACCGAAATAATATCTTGCAAAAATCCTGTACTTTCCAATATATCTCTTTTATTTCTTTGTTTAATTGAAGATATTTTTTTTATCTGAATTTTTTCACACTTTTCAAGCTCTCGCCTATCCTTGCTTAGTAAAAACCTTATTGTTTTGTACTTTTCACGCTTTTCTTTATCAAGTTTAGCGTATGTTTTTTTGTTCAAATTCCACAATGTTTCATTTAATGATTTTATTATGTTTTCTCTAAGGAGGACTTGAAAAATCCAAAAAATGACAGTTTTTTGAGATTTTTCAAGTCCGACCTTGTCCGGCTCGCACCCATACCAGCTGCGGGATAGCCGGTGGTATGGGTGCGAGCCGGACAAGGGAGATTGCGAGAAAAATTCCTAATTTTTCCGCAAGCTCAAGCCTTTATAATCTTTTTACTTGCCTGTAAATCTTGTTGTGTCATAATGTAATCAGGATATAAAACATGGGCGAAATAAATGGCAGATGAAGACAATTTAGTTTCCAATTTGGTTTATTTACTTGATGGGAAAATATACATCAATTTGACAAACAAATGTACAAATGAATGTACTTTTTGTATTCGCACCCTAAAAGACGACGTTTGCGGTGCTAATTTATGGCTGAAAGATGAAAATATCTCCGCTCAAGATGTCATCAACGACATAAAAACCCTGAAAAAAGACGAAAATGAGATTATTTTCTGCGGTTACGGTGAGCCTACAATAAAATTAGAAATTTTAAAAGAAGTCGCAAAGTTTGTCAAAGAAAATTATCAAGGGGTAAAAGTCCGCTTAAACACTAATGGACATGCCAATTTTATTTATAAACGAAACATTCTCCCCGAATTAAAGGGGCTTGTTGACGAGATTTCAGTGAGCTTAAATGCTTCAAATGAGGAATTGTACAGAGAACTTACTAAACCGACTCTTGCCTGCGATAACGTCTTAGAAGAAGTTAAGGATTTTATCGGAAAAAGCGTTGAGGCAGGCATCCCGACAGTTGTAAGCGTGGTCAGCGGGTATAAGGATTACGACATAGATTTGAAAGCATGTGAAAAAATCGCGCACGATTTGGGTGCGACATTCAAAGTCAGAGAATGGCTCGAAAATGGGTATTAATGAGGTAAACGGTGAACGGTAAACGGTAGGGTGCGGATTTAACCGCACCGACAAAAACTATTCAACCTAAAACAAGACAATCAAATGTAATTACATAAAAACCAGAAAGGTAAACACAATGTTAAAAGAACAATTAGACAAAATCATGCGACCAAAATCAATAGCGGTCATCGGGGCTTCAACAAAACCAAAAACAATCGGTTCTGAAATGATGCAAAGATTAAGAGATTACAAATTCCAAGGCGAAATTTATCCTATCAACCCTAAAGCGGACCAAATCGAAGGCTTCAAAGCTTATCCAAGCGTTTTAGACGTTCCAAGCGATATTGATTTTGCTGTATTAATCATCCCTAAACAATTCGTGCTTGAAACACTTGCGCAATGTAATGAAAAAGGAATCAAGGGAATTTGTATAATTTCTGCAGGGTTTAAAGAAACCGGGGCAGAAGGGGTTGAACTTGAGCTTGAATTGGCTGCAACATTGAAAAAATACGGAATGAGATGTGTCGGACCAAACTGTCTTGGCTTGATAAATACCAGTGATGATGTCAGATTAGACGCAACTTTCGCAGAAGAATTGCCTGTTAAGGGTGATATTGCGTTTGTTTCCCAGTCAGGCGCGCTTGGCGGCGGAATTTTGAATATTTTAAGAGATTTGAACGTCGGCTTCGCTCAATTTGTTTCTGTGGGAAACCAAGCGGATATTAACGCTGAAACAATGATGGAATATTGGGAAAATGACGATGATGTAAAACAAATTTTGCTTTACATGGAATCGATTGCGAACCCTGATAACTTCAGAAAACTTGCTTCTCGCATAACTAAGAAAAAACCGGTTATTGCTTTAAAGGCAGGTCGCTCAGCGGCTGGTGCTTCTGCGGCATCTTCTCACACTGGTTCTTTGGCAGGTGCTGATAAAGCGGCTGATGCTTTACTTAAGCAATCAGGTGTTATAAGAGAATTTGGTTTGAAAGGGCTTTTTGATACCGCAAAAGTGTTTTCAAACTGCCCAATTCCTAAGGGAAACAGGGTTGCGATTATCACAAACTCAGGCGGTCCGGGGATTATGGCAACAGATGCGATTTGTGAATATGGTTTAGAAATGGCTCAAATTTCTGATAAAACAAGAGAAACTTTGTTGAGCTTTTTGCCGGCAGCAGCCAGTGTTAAAAACCCGATTGATATGATTGCGTCTGCTGGGATTGAGCACTATTCAAGAACTCTTGAGACAGTTATAGCCGATGAAAATGTTGATATGATTATGTTAATTTATTTGCCGTTTATGGGGTTAAAAGATATCGATGTAGCAAAAGCGGTTATGGACATCAAAAAAGCACATCCTGCAAAACCTGTTTTGGGCGTGTTTATGACTAAAAGCGAATTCTTTACAACGATATCTGATATGGATGTTAATATGCCGTTCTTTATGTACGCAGAAGAAGCGGCTGACGGGCTTTTGAGGCTTGACCAACAAAGACAATGGATGCAAAGAGAAACGGGCAAAATTCCTTGTTTTGATGTTGATAAGAAAAAAGCTGAAAAAATTATCCAACAGTCTGTTAAAGAGGGCAGAGACCAATTGACTACGTTGGAAAGTATTGATGTGCTTGAGGCTTACGGGATTAGAGCTTGCAAGTACGGGCTTGCGACAACAAAAGAACAGGCTGTTAGTGTTGCAAACTCAATCGACTATCCTGTTGTTATGAAAATGTCTTCAAAAACGACTTCTCACAAAACAGACGTCGGCGGTGTTGTCGTGAATATTCAATCGGCTGAAAAATTGGCGGAAGAATACGATGCATTAATGATAAGACTTGAAAAAGCGGGCTGTATTGAAGGACTTGAGGGCGTTATCATCCAAGAGATGGTAAAAGGCTCAAGAGAAATGGTTTGCGGTATTGCTACTGACCCTCAATACGGACCTATGATGATGTTCGGGCTTGGTGGTGTGTTCATTGAAGTCTTGAAAGACGTAATTTTCAGAATGGCTCCTTTGACAGATATTGATGCAAGCGAAATGATTAAATCGGTTAAATCATACAAGCTTCTTGAGGGTGCAAGAGGCACAAAACCTGCTCAGATAGAGCAAATTCAAGAAACATTGTTGAGATTATCCCAACTTGTAAGTGATTTTAAATTCATCGATGAACTTGATATCAATCCGTTGTTAATTTCGGAAAAAACAGGTGAAGGGATTGCGGTTGACGGCAGAATCAAGGTAAGAATGGCTGAAGCTAAAGAAGCTTTGGGATGTTCTTGCGGTTGCGGATGCGGTTGTTGCGAATAAAATCATAAAACACAAATAATAAAAAGGTGCGTGGCGAAAATTTTCGCCACGCACCTTTTTATATACAGAACTGCATTATTACAAATCATCCCATCTATTTGTATAATTAATATTATGTTGCATAAATTTTTCATCATCAAGCGCAGGGTCAAAATACATAAAAACTTTACGTACAAAGCTTACTTTTTTCTCAGCGTACCAAGCAGGATTTTTACTTTTGTAATCAGATTGACTTCCATTGACTTGAGAATCTTGCAAATCCATCAAACGAGCCATCTCGTTTGAATGACCATGGTTTATAATATAATCTTCGGATTTAACTTCCTCAGGTGTTACCACCGCGAAAGAGGGCAATGTAAATGCCATATAAACAAAAACTGCTAATAAAATTTTCTTCATGCTCACCTCAAATACAATAATACTTTATTTTATACTACTGTTCAATTATATTATATATTCTTAATAATT